>JBKQJL010000067.1:0-13976 GCA_052147975.1 Myxococcaceae bacterium | reverse complement strand
CTCACCGGCCTGTGGCTGGCGCGCCACCCACTCACCCGGCGGGCCGGGCCCACCATGCTTTGGGGGGTGGCCGCCTTCGGCCTGTGCACAGTGGGCTTCGGCCTCTCCCGAAGCTACCCGCTGTCCCTGGCACTGTTGGCCTGCATGGGCGCCTCGGACATGGTGAGCGTCTTCGTAAGGCTGACGCTGGTGCAAATTTCGCCGCCGGCGGACATGCGAGGCCGCGTCAACGCCGTCAACATGCTTTTCATCGGCGCCAGCAATGAGCTCGGGGAATTCGAGTCCGGCCTCACCGCCCAGTGGTTTGGGGCAGTGCGCGCCGTCGTCCTGGGGGGCGTGGGGACGCTGCTGGTGGTGGCCCTGTGGCTTCGCCTCTTCCCCGGCCTGGCCCGGGTGGACAGGCTTCCTTTGGGCGAGGGGCCCACGCCGTCAGAGGCGGCGGCCGAGGCCGACGCGGAAATGTCTGCCGGCACGGGGCCGCACGACGTTTGTGGGGACGCCGCGGGGCGGCTGGGCGACGCGGGCGCACCATCTCGGTAAATGCCCGGACTGCCGAAGGGTTCACCTTGTAGTCACCAAGCCGTCACACAGCACTGGGTACAGAGGCGGCGCCGACCGCTACTAGCCCCACCCCACTTTTCTTAGCAGGAGTGCACATGAAGAAGCTGAGCCTCGCTGTCGCCCTGGCCGTGGCGGGCGTTGCCGTGGCGCAAGGGAGCCTTCTCATTAACGGCGCCGGCGCCACCTTCCCCTTCCCGCTCTATTCAAAGTGGTTTAGCGAGTACAACAAGCTTTTCCCGAATTTGCGCTTCAACTACCAGTCGATTGGCTCGGGCGGCGGCATCAAACAAATTACCGAGAAGACGGTGGACTTCGGCGCCTCCGACGCGCCCCTGTCCAACGAGGAGATGGCCAAGGCCCCGGGGTTGCTCAATCTCCCCACCGTGCTGGGCGCTGTGGTAGTCGCCTACAACCTGCCGGGCGTCCCGGCGCTCAACCTCTCCGGGCCGACGCTGGCCGGCATTTTTCTGGGCACCATCACCAACTGGAATGACGCGGCCATCGCCAAGGACAACGCCGGCGTGAAACTTCCGGACATGGCCATCGCGGTGGCCTCGCGCTCGGACGGCTCGGGCACCAACTACGTCTTCACGGACTACCTGGCCAAGGTGTCGCCGGCCTTCAAGGCGAAGGTGGGCGTGGGCAAGAGCGTCAAGTGGCCGGTGGGCATGGGCGGCAAGGGCAACGAGGGCGTCACCGGCGTCGTCAAGTCCACCCCGGGGGCCCTCGGGTACGTCGAGCTCGCCTACGCCAACCAAAACAAGCTGAGCATGGCGTCCATTCAAAATGCCGACGGCGCCTTCGTGAAGCCCACCATCGAGGCCACCTCGGCCGCGGCGGCAGCCGTCGCCGTGCCGGAGGACTTCCGCGTGTCCATCACCAACGCGCCCGGCAAGACGGCCTACCCCATCTCCAGCTTCACCTACCTGCTCGTCTACCAGGACCAGGTCAACAAGGAGAAAGGGCCGGCCATCATCCACTTCCTCAAGTGGGCCGTCACCGACGGCGAGAAATTCGCCGCGGCGCTCGACTACGCCCCCTTGCCCGAGGCGGTGCAGCGTAAGGTGCTGGCGAAAATCGCCGGCCTCACCGTGATGGGAGCCAAAGTCAGTGGCGGAAAGTAGGGCCAGCGCGTTGGCCGGCGCTCCCCCCATGGTGGAGCGTCCGGAGGTGCCCGACGTCGGCGCGGAGGCGATGGGGGACCGCCTCTACTACGGCGTGTTGTGGGTGCTGGGCATGTTCGTCCTGGTGGTGGCCGGGCTCATCGTCCTCAACCTGGCGCTGGTGTCGCGGCCCCTCTTCGCCGTGGAGTCGGTGTGGGACTTCGTCCAGGGGGACGACTGGGACCCGGTGACGTCCAAATTCGGCGCCCTCCCGTTTATTTACGGCACCCTCGTCACCAGCATTGTCTCCATTGTGGTGGCGGTGCCGGTGGCCGTCGGGCTGGCGCTCTTCATCACCCAGTTTGCCCCGAAGAAGCTGGCGCCCTTCCTCTCCACCCCCGTCGAGTGGCTGGCCGCCATCCCCTCGGTGGTGTACGGGCTGTGGGGGCTGGCCGTCCTCATTCCCTGGCTGCGCACCAGCGTGGAGCCCTTTCTCGGACGGACGTTAGGCTTTCTGCCCTTCTTCAAAGGGCCACCGTTGGGCTTCGGCTACCTGGCGGCCGGCCTGGTGCTGGCGGTGATGATTTTGCCCACCATTGTCTCGGTTTCGGCCGAGGTGATGAAAACCACCCCGGAAGCGCAGCGGGAGGCTGCCCTGGCACTGGGCGCCACCACCTGGGAGTCCGTCACCTGGTCGGTCGTCCCCCACAGCCGGGCCGGAATTCTCGGCGCCTGCCTGTTGGGCCTCGGGCGGGCACTCGGGGAAACCATGGCCGTCACCATGCTGATTGGCAACTCTCGCAACATCAGTATTTCCCTGTTTGCCCCCGGCTACAGCCTCCCGGCCGTCATCGCCAATGAGTTCGCCGAGGCCACCAGCGACGTCCACATTGGGGCCTTGGCCGCCTGCGGCCTCATCCTCTTCGTCATTACCTTTCTGCTCAACGCCGCCGCCCGCTGGCTGGTGACGGCGGTGCAGCGGGGCCCCGCGAGAATTGTGACGTGAGACACTTCGCCTTCCGCCGCTTCATGAATGTCTTCATGACCGTCCTGTGCGGCGTGGCGTTGGTGGCGGCCTTCATCCCTCTCACCAGCGTTTTGTACCTCGTCATTAGTAAGGGCGCCTCGGGGCTCTCCTGGGACTTCTTCACCGCGCTCCCCAAGCCGGTGGGCGAGCCAGGCGGCGGTATTGGAAATGCGCTGTTAGGGACGCTGTACATGGTGGCCATGGCCTGCCTCATGGGGCTCCCGGTGGGGGTCGGGGCGGGGGTGTACCTGGCCGAGCGCGGCGACGGGACGGTGGGCAAAACCGTCCGCTTCACCGCCGAGGTGCTGGCCGGTGTCCCCTCCATCGTCATTGGCATTGTCGCCTACGCGATGGTCGTTATCCCCATGCACCACTTCTCGGCTCTGGCCGGCTCGGTGGCGCTCGCCATCATGATTGTGCCCTACCTCGCCTGCTCCACCGAGGAGCTCATCCGGGTCGTGCCGAGCTCGCTGCGCGAGGCCTCGCTCGCCTTGGGCGTGTCCAACTGGCGCACCAGCCTCCTCGTCATTCTGCGCACCGCCATGGCCGGGGTTGTCACGGCGTGTTTGCTGGCCGTGGCCCGGGTGGCGGGAGAGACTGCACCCTTGCTTTTCACCGCGCTCAACAACCAGTACTGGAATGTCAGTCCAGGGCAGCCCACCGCGTCGTTGACGGTGGCCATCTACAACTACGCCATCAGCCCCTACGAGGACTGGCACGCCAAGGCGTGGACGGCTGCTCTGGTGCTTCTCATGCTGGTGGGGGTGCTCAACCTGGCCTCGCGGATGCTCACCCGGAGCCGACTCAAGGGTGCCCGATGACTGTCGTCGCCTCTCCGGTGCCGGCCAGCGCCACTCCCCTGGCTGCCGCCGACGCCGCTGCGCAACCCAAGGTCGAGGTGCAGCACCTCAACGTCTGGTTTGCCAAAAACCACGCCGTGAAGGACACCTCGCTGAAGGTGCAGCCCCACACCGTCCTGGCCGTCATCGGCCCGTCCGGCTGCGGCAAGTCCACCTTCCTGCGCGCCCTCAACCGCATGCATGACTTGGTGCCAGTGGCCCGCGTCACCGGCAAGGTGCTGGTGGACGGACAGGACCTCTACACCCGGGAAGTCAACCCGGTGCTGCTGCGTCGCCGGGTGGGGATGGTGTTTCAGCGCCCCAACCCCTTTCCCACCATGTCCATCGAGGAAAACGTCGCCGCCGGCCTGGTGCTCAACGGCATGGGGGGAAACCACCCCAGCGTGGTGGAGAAGTCCCTCAGGAAGGCGGCGCTGTGGGAAGAGGTGAAGGACCGGCTCGGCCATGCCGCCACCTCCCTCTCCGGCGGCCAGCAGCAGCGGCTGTGCATCGCCCGCGCCCTGGCCATCGAGCCGGAGGTGCTGCTCATGGACGAGCCGGCCAGCGCGCTTGACCCCATTGCCACGGCGAAAATTGAGGAGCTCATCCACGAGCTGAAGGAGCACTACACCATCATCATCGTCACCCACAGCATGCAGCAGGCGGCCCGCGTCTCGGACCACACCGCCTTCTTCTACATGGGGGAGCTGGTGGAAATGGGCGCCACCGAACAAATATTCACCAACCCGAAGGAACGCCGCACGGAAGACTATGTCACCGGAAAGTTCGGTTAAGTCGCCCGCCGCCCACACCGACAAGGCCTTCGAGGCGGACCTGCGCGAGGTGCGGGAGAAGCTTCTGGCGATGGGTGGCAAAGTCGAAGACCAAATTGCCAAGAGCATGCGCGCGCTCACCGAGCGCGACTCGGCCCTGGGCGAGGAGGTGATGGAGGGCGACCTCGAAATTAACCGCCTCGAGGTGGACATCGATGACTTGTGCCGGCGCATCCTGGCCCTGCGCCAGCCGGCGGCGAGTGACTTGCGCCTCATCACGACGGCGCTCAAGATTGTCACCGACCTCGAGCGCATTGGAGATGAAGCCGTCAACATCGCCGAGCGCGCCATGGAGCTGAATTCGGCGCCGCCGCTCGCCCCCTATGTGGACTTGCCGCGGCTGGCGGAGCAGGCGCAGGAGCAGGTGAAGCGGGCGCTGGACGCCTTCGTCCGCGCCGACGCGGAAACGGCCGAGGAAGTGCTGCGCAGCGACGACCAGCTGGATGACCTCTTCGTCAAAATCTTCAACGAGCTCCTCGGCTTCATGATGGAGGACTCGCGCACCATCCGCCGCGCCACCGCGCTGGTGTCCATCTGCAAGTACCTGGAGCGCATCGGCGACCACGCCATGAATGTGGCCGAGATGGTCATCTACATGGTGCGCGGCACCGACGTCCGCCACCCGCGAAGCCGCGCCATCCCCATGTAGGGCCCGCCTCTGAAGAGGCCCCCGCGCCCGACGCCCCCTCTCACGGCGAGCCTCAGGCGCCCAAAAGCTTCTCCAGCCGGCCAAACGCCCGCTCGAGGTCCGGCCTGTCGGTGAGGACACCCAACAGCGGGTCTTTTCTGAGGCGCCGCATTCTCGCCACCGCATTGGCCGCGGTGTAGTCGCGCGGCCCCAGCTGCGCATTCACCTCACTCCAGCGCAGCGGCATGGAGACGGGCATGCCGGGAAGCGGGCGCACCGAGAAGGGGGCCACCAACAGCTTCCCGCGGCCATTCTGGAAGGCGTCCAGGTACACCTTCTCGCCGCGGGCGCGGGGGTTGCGGGCGACGGTGGCCAGGCCCGGGTGCCGCCGCACCAGCACCTCGCAGAGTAGCTGCGCGAGCGCGACGCTGGCCGGGTGCTCGAGTTGACGGCCCAATGGCACCAGCACATGGAGGCCGCTGCTGCCCGAGGCCTTCACGTACACCGGGAGCCCGAGCTCGCCGCACAGCTGGCGGGCAGCCAGGGCCAGCGTCACCACATGGGAGAAGGGCGCCCGCTTGGGGTCCAAGTCCAATATGCACCAGTCCGGGCGCTCCAAGCTGGCCACCCGGGAGCTCCACACATGCAAGGGAATGGCAGCCAGGTTGGCCAGCCAGGCCAGCGTGCGGGCGTCGTCGCAGACGAAGCAGCGCTCGGCGCCCTCCTCCGAGGCAATGAGCTCGGTGCGCACCCAGGCCGGGGTGTGGGACGGCGCGTGCTTCTGGAAGAAGGCATGGCCCGAGAGGCCGTCCGGCCAGCGCTCCACCGCCAGCGGCCTGTCCCGGAGGTAGGGCAAGGCCCAGGGCGCAATGGCCAGCGCATAGCGGACGAGGTCTCCTTTGGTGAAGCCTTCGTCTGGCCACAGCACCTTGTCCAGCCTGGTGAAGCGGTGCACCAACGCGTCCGGTGCGACAGCCCTGTTGCGAATTTGACGGGAGGTGGCGGGCACTGGGGCCAAGGTTTACCCTACGCGGCCATGGCAGCACGCGCCATCGGCTCAGGAACCATCTCGTTTGGCCTGGTCAACATCCCGGTCAAAGTGTACGCGGCCACCGAATCCGCCGCGCACATCTCCTTCCACCAGCTGCATGACAAGTGCAAAGGGCGGCTGCGCCAGCAGATGTATTGCCCGGTGGACGACGAGGTGGTGAGCCGCGACCACATTGTGAAGGGCTATGAGTTTGCCAAGGACCAGTACGTCCTCTTCTCGGCCGAGGAGCTGAAGGCCATCGAGGAGGAGTCCACCAAGCAGATGGAAATCTCGGAGTTTGTCCCGCTCTCCGCGGTGGACCCGCTCTACTTCGAGGCCGGCTATTTCCTCGGGCCAGACAAGGGCGCCGAGCGCCCCTACCGGCTACTGGCCAAGGCCCTCGAGGACAGCCAGCATGCGGCGGTGGCACGCTACGCCAACCGGGGCCGCGAGGACTTGGTGCTCATTCGTCCCCGCGACGGCGGCCTGGTGATGGAGCAGCTGCGTTACGCCGATGAGCTGCGCAACATGGCCGACGTCCCAGTGGGCGAGGGCGAGGTGAAGGGCGCCGAGCTCCAGCTGGCCCGCCAGCTGGTGAGCCAGCTGTCCAGCGACACCTTCGACGCCGGCAAATACCAGGACCGCTACCGGACGCGGCTCAAGGAAATTATCGACCAGAAAATTAAGGGCGAGCCGGTCACCATCTCCACCCCCGAGGCGCCCTCGCCGCAAGTCATTGACTTGATGGAAGCCCTCAAGGCCAGCCTCGCCAAGCGCGGCGGCGTGCCCGCCTCCAAGGAAACGCCCGACGTGGTGGCCGAGCGCAAACCCCCCAAGCGGGCCGCAGCTCAGCCGGCGGCGGCAAAGAAGCGCAGCCGCAAGGCCTAAGCCCCCCCCCGGCCAGAAGGCACGGACGACAGCTGCGCCGCCCCGCGCTCGCCCGGGCGTGCCGAAAGCACGCCCAGCCTTCCAACGCACGCGGCGGGCGCGACACACACGCCCGCCACGGCCAAGCTTGGCCCTTGCAGCCTTTGGACTACTTCGCGGCGGCCGGGAGGTAGCTGAGCTCCGGGCGGTACTGGTAGGTGCTGACGTGCAGGCTGCGGAACGTCTTCCTCACGCTGGCTAGAATGGCGGCGCCCTGCTCCTTGCCGAAGGCCTCCCCCATCATCACGTCGAGCGTCTTCTCGTTGGGCTGGAAGGCGGCCCAGTTGGCGCGGTCACCGACGAGGGCGTACGTCGGGACTTCCCCGCCGTTGACGAGCTGGTACCAGCGGCTGGGCCCGGACACGGCGTAATTCGTCTTCTTGATGGCGTCATTCACCTTCTTCACCGCCTCGACGAAGTCATTCACCCCGTCCGGGTTGAGGTGGTAGGTGGTGACGACACTGAATGGCGCGGGGGAGGAGCCGGGGGTGCTGGGCGATAGGCTGAGGTCGGCACGCTCCACCCAGTAGCTCACCGTCGAGTGGGCCACCGAGGGGCCCATGGTGGTGGCCATGTCGGTCATGTCTGCCTTGTCGAAGCTGTCGCGCCCGTCCAAGTCCTTCCAGGCATGCCCAAAGGAGCCCGTCAGGTAGGCGCCCGTGTTGTCTCCGGAAACCACCTCCCACACGTACCAGCTCCAGGCGTCCTTCTGACTCTTGTGCCAGCCCATGTGCTTGGCGCGGGCCGCCTCGAACTGCTTTGCCATCCCCGGCTTGGGCACTTGGTTGTTGAGAATGGCCAAATTACTGGGTTGCTGGGCAAGCACCGGAAACACCGGTGCCATGGCAAACAACACTCCTAGCAGTGCACTCTTGATGCGCATGGTGTTGCTCCTCGCTTTGGGGAATGGGGCGGCGCCCCCTTGGGACGAAGCCTCACGCAACAGCGGAAGCCGGGCCCTGGAGGAGTCGCGGCAGGCCACATAGCACGTCCGCGAGAACGGCGTTCATGCGTGTTTGCGTTTTCAAGCCCGACGGGGCTGGCGGAGGTGCCCGCCCCGAGGACGGGCGCTCACCGCGCCGGGAGACGCACCATGCTCTGCATCAGCTGCTCGAGGGCCGCCGCCGGCTCCTCGCACAGCCCGGCGTGGACGCTCGACGTCTGGAGAATGGTGCTGCGGGGCGCCACCAGCCAGTGCCAGCGCTCCTTCTGGGGAAGCTGGCCAATGGGGCCGGCCTCCGGCCCGCCGGCACAAATGCGCGGAATGGCCTCGAGGTGGCTGCGCACCAGCGCGACGTCCAGCGTGGGCGCGAGCGCCAACAGCCGCCGCTCGTCGAGCTCGACTTGGGCGCCGAGGAAGCCGCGGGAGAGACAAAAAAGGATGACGCCTGCGTTGAGAAATTCCTCGCGCTCCACGCGCGGCACCACCCGCACCACGGCATAGTCAAACGAGCTGGGCACGGGCGCGCTCCGCCTCCGCGATGAAAACCCCCGTTGCTGAAAGCCGGGCCACCAGCCACGCGAGGTACGCGGCTCGGTGCTCCTCTGGGCTGGCGAAGCTGGGCTCTGTCACAAGCCAGGCCTCGGGGAGGGCGTCCACCGCGCGGGCCAGCACCTCGGGGCTGAGCCGCAGCTTCAGCGTGGCCTCCGCCGCGCGAAGCTCGCTGGCCCAGGGCAACAGCACGTGCTTCTGGACTTGGGGGAAGGGGCTGTTGCGGTTGGCCAGGGCGGCTCCCCAGGCGTGGTGGAAATACAGCGCCGCGCCGAAGTCGATGAGCCACAGTGCATGGTGCCAGCACAGCAAGTTGGGGTTTTTCGCCGTCCGGTCGACATTCATGACGTAAGCGTCAAAGCAGACGAGCTCCGAGGCCTCGCGCGCAGAAGGTGCGGGCCCGGCCACCGCGTCAAACGTGATGGAGCCCGGGAGGTAGTCCACGCCCAGGTTGAGGCCGGCGCTGGCTTGGAGTAGCGCACGAATTTCGCTGTCTGGCTCCGCCCGGCCCAGCTCGGGCTGAAGCTGGACAAACACCTGCTCCGGAACGCGCAAGCCCATGGCCCGTGCCAGCTCGCCGGCCAGCAGCTCGGCAACAAGGGCCTTGGGGCCCTGTCCGGCCGCCCTGAATTTGAGGACGTAGAGGCCACAGTCCTCCGCTTCCACAATGGCCGGCAGCGAGCCCCCCTCGCGCAGCGGCGTCACGTAGCGAGTGGCGGTGACAGTGCGTAGCACCTGCTCGCCTTTACCACGGCCCTGTCTCCGCTTCTCCCTTCCATGAGAAGGCGCTGGCCGGCCCCGGGTGGGGCTGTCAGCCTGCGCTGGTATTTTTCTTCCTCAAGGTGAGAGACACTTCCCAAGAGCGCACCTACTCGCTGTCCGACGCGGCGGCGTTGCTCGGCGTCACCGAGGCGCGGGTGCGCTCCTTCGTCGACGGCGGGCTGCTTCCTTCCCGCGGCCAGCCCGGCGGGCGCGCCTTCACCTTCCGCGACTTGGTGCTGTTGCGCTCGGCCAAGGGGCTGGCCGACCGCAACGTGACGCCTCGGCGCATTCGCACCGCGCTGCGGCGCCTCGGCACGCAGCTACCCGAAGGCCAGTCCGTTTCCAGCGTGTCCCTGGACGCCCACGGGCGGCGCCTGTTGGCGCGCGACGCGGACGCCACCTGGGAGCCGGAGACGGGCCAGGGCGTCCTGGAGCTGGAGGCGGGCGACGTGCAACCGGGGACGGTGCACCAGCTACCCACCCCGGCCGGGCCCGAGGTGGACGTCCGTTTCCAGCAAGCCCTGGCGTTGGAGGAAGTGGACCCGGCCAGCGCGGCCACCCTGTACGCGGACATTCTCCGCTACTGCCCAACGCATGCCGACGCCCACGTCAACCTGGGCCGACTCCACCATGGCGCCGGGAGACTGTCCGCCGCCGAGGCCCACTACCGGGCTGCGCTGGCCGCGCAGCCTCAGGACGGCGTCGCCGCCTACAACCTGGCCGTCGCCCTGGACGACCAGGGGCGCGGCGCAGACGCCCTGGCCGCCTACCACCAGGCGCTGCAGACGGACCCTGGCCTGGCCGACGCCCACTACAACCTGGCCCGGCTGCACGAGGGCCGCGGCGAGCGCAAGCTGGCGCTGCGCCACCTCAAGGAGTACCGCCGCCTGGCGAGTTGAGGCGAGGCCCCCGGCGCGGAAGCAACAGCAAGGGACTGGCCGGGCGGTGTCTGGGTGACTACCCCTTTGGCGCGGAGGTCCCATGCGCCCTGTCCAAAAGCTGCCTTTCCTCTTCCTCTGTTTGACGCTGGCCTGCACGCAGGAGCAGTCGCGGCCTGCCAAGGAGGCAGTGGCCGACGCCAAGGCGGCGGCCGCGGACGCGCAGAGGACGGCCCAGCAGGCGGCCGGGGAGGCCAAGCAAAGCGCCCAGACGGCGGCGGCCGAGGCGGACCGGGCCGTCACCGGCGCCACCCGCGCCGTGCAGGAGGGCGTGGCGTCTGCGGCAGACACCGCCCGCACGGACGTGGACGCCGTGGCCACCAACGTGCGGGAGCTGGGCGAGGGCGGAGTGGTGACGGGCCGGGTGAGTGCCCTCTCCCACTCCCGCCTTCTGCTTTCCGCGGAGAGCAAGGGCCCCGCCGAGCTGCGCGTGGACGACAAGACGCGCTACCTCCTGCATGGCCTGGAGCGGGCGCCCCTGCCGGCGGGGACGCGGGTGCGCGCCACCTACGTCGTCGAGGCGCACGTGCCGGTGGCCACCGAGGTGGAAGTCCTCCAGTAAGCAGAAGCCGGCTCTCCTTTTGCCGGTTTCCCTCGGGGGCGGCCTCCAGTAGCGTCGGGCGCCCCGCGGCATGAATCTCCCCGTCCACCCGCCGGTTGCGCCCATGCTGTCCAAGCTGGTGACGGAAATGCCCTTGGCCGGAGACGTCCTCTTCGAGCCGAAGTGGGACGGCTTTCGCACCATTGTCTTCCGGGACGGGGACGCGGTGGAGTTGGGTAGCCGAAACGAGCGGCCCATGACGCGCTACTTCCCGGAGCTGCTGGCGCCGTTGAGGGCGTCGTTGCCCGTGCGCTGCGTGCTGGACGGGGAAGTCGTCATTGCCGGCGCAAGAGGGCTGGACTTCGACGCGCTTCTCAACCGCATTCACCCCGCCGCCTCCCGGGTGGCAAAGCTGGCGGCGGAGACGCCCGCTTCCTTCGTCGCCTTTGATGTGCTGGCCCTTGGGGACGAGGACTTGCGGCCCCAACCCTTCGGCGAGCGACGGCGGCGCCTGGAGGCGGCGCTGGCCGGTGCCGCGCCGCCCGTCCACCTCACCCCGGCCACCCGAGACCGCGGCGTGGCCGAGGAGTGGTTTCAGCGTTTTGAGGGCGCCGGGCTGGACGGCGTCATGGTGAAGCCGCTCGGCCTGCCGTACCTGGAGGGGAAGCGGGAAATGCTGAAGGTGAAGCACGCCCGCACCGCGGACTGCGTGGTGGCTGGCTTCCGCCTCTACAAGGACTCACAGGACGTGGGCTCGCTGCTACTGGGGCTGTACGACGAGGCGGGCACGCTGCACCACGTGGGCATCGCCTCGGGCTTCACCCAGGCGAAGCGCCGCGCGTTGGTGGAGGAAGTCGCGCCCTTCCAAGCAGGCGCCCGCGAAAACCACCCCTGGCGGGAATGGGAGACGCTGGCCGGGGAGACGGAGGCCCGCATGCCCGGCGCCCCCAGCCGCTGGAATGCCAAGCGGGACTTGGGCTGGGAGGCGCTGCGCCCAGAGAGGGTGGCCGAGGTGAGTTATGACCACCTGCAAGGAAACCGCTTCCGCCACGCGACGCACTTTCTCCGCTGGCGGGCGGACCGCACGCCGCGCAGTTGCACCTACGCACAGCTCGAGGCCGTCGTCCCGGAGGAGTTGTCTCGCCTCTTCGGGACGGCGAGGTAGTCGCCCATGCCCCCGGCCCCTCCCCTCCCCTCCTCTGGGGCACCGCGACGCTGGGCGGTGGTGTGCCTGCAAATGGGCCTGTTGTCCCTTGTCTACGGCGGCTGGCTGGCCGTCGGCCTGAAGTGGCGCCTTCCGTTGCCGGCGGGCCTGTTGGCCATGCTGACGGTGCTGGCCTTCCTCCTCAGCCGCCTCCTTCCCCTCTCCTTCGTCCAGCGGGGCGCGGCGTTTCTCCTTCGCTACATTGCCCTCCTCTTCGTCCCGGTGTGCATTGGCGCCGTCCGGCAGCTGCCGCTGCTTCGCACGCACGCCGGGGCCTTCGTCCTTCTCATTGTCGCCGGCGCGCTGGTGGGCCAGGCCAGCGCGGGCCTCGTCGCCCAGGCGCTGTGCAAAAAGCCCTGCGAGACGGCTGCCCCGGAAGGCTTCGAGACATGAGCCTCGTCCCGACGGTGCTGGCCACGCTGGGGACGGTGGTGGCCTACCTGTTGGCCGAGCGGCTGTACCGCCGCTTCCATTGGGTGCTGCTGCACCCGCTGCTGGTCACCTCGGTGGTGGGGGCGGTGGTGCTGGGCCCCCGGCCAGACGTCCTTCAAGAGTACGTCCAGGGCAGCTGGCTCCTGGTGTGGGCGCTCGGCCCGGCCACGGCGGCGCTGGCCATTCCTTTTTTTCAGAGTCGCGCGGCGCTGGCCAGTAACCCGGCCAAAGTACTTCTCAGCGTGGTGGTGGGGACCGCAGCGTCGGTGGCCACCGTGCTGGGGCTGGGCACGCTTCTCGGCGTGGACGCAGTCCTCCTCCGTGGGCTCACCATCAAGTCGGTAACGGCTCCGGTGGCCATTGCGCTGGCGCCGGAGTTGGGCGTCGACCCGGGGGTGGTGAGTTGCGGTGTGGTGGCCACCGGCCTCTTCGGCATGGCGGTGGGCCCCTCCTTGCTTCGCCTCTTGGGTGTCCGGCGGCCGTTGGCGCGCGGCCTGGCGCTGGGCACCATTGCCCACGCCATGGGGACGGCCCGCGCGCTGGAGCAGGACGGCCCGGAGGGGGGCGCCGGCGGCGCCGTGGCGCTGGCGCTGGTGGCCATTCTCCTCTCCATTGCCGTGGCCGTCGTGCATTGACGGCCCGTCCTGCAACAGCCTCGCGGTGAGGCGCTTTAGGCCGCCGGCTTGGGCGCGGCGTACAGCGCCTCTATTTCACTTCGCAATTGCCGCAGCACCGCTGGGCGGCGCAGCTTCAAGGTGGGCGTCACGAGCTCGGGGTAGTCCGTTGGGCTGCCCGGTACAATGAGGAGACGCTTCGGCTTTTCGTAGTCGGAGAAGGCCGACAGCGTGGAGAGCGCCACTGGCAACAGGGCGGTGGCAGCATCCTTCCCCTCGGCGGCCAGTCGCGCCAGGGCGTCTCGTCGGACGAAGACGGCCGCGGTGACGTACGGCTGTGCGTCCCCGAGTAACACCGCCCCCTCGAAGGGGCTCTCCGACGCGATGGCGGTTTCCACCGGCTCCGGGGCAATTTTTTTCCCCGTCGAGAGCACCATGAGGTGCTTCTTGCGCCCAATAATGCGGAGCCACCCCTCGGCATCCAACTCCACCAAGTCTCCGGTGCGGAAGAAGCCGTCCTCGGTGTAGGCGCCGGCCCCATCCTCCGGCTCGAGGTACCCGGTCAGCATCAGGGGCCCGCGCAACAAAAGCTCGCTGTCCTTGGCAATTTGAAACTCGTGGTCCGGCGTCAACAGCCCGGCCACCCCAGGGCGACGGCGCCCGTCGAAGAGGTTGGAGGAAATCATCCCCGCCGTCTCGCTCATGCCGTAGAGCTCGACGAGGGGAATGCCGAGCGCCTCGAAGAAGCGGAAGAGGGCCTCCGAGGAAGGGGCGCCCCCGGCGAAGAGACCCTCGACGCGGCCTCCCAGGGCGGCGCGCACCTTTCGTCCGAGGAGGAAGTCGGCGGCCAGCGTCAACAGGCGGTCTCCAGGCTTGGGGTTTCTCTCCACCCGCACGCGGACGGCAGCCTCCAGCGCGTGGTGGACGAAGCGCCGCAGCGGCCCCGGCAGCTGGTCCACCTTCTCCAATGCCGCCATGCGAATGCGCTCGTAAACAAGGGGCACCGAGAAAACGTACGTCGGGCTCAGCGCCAGCGCCGTCAACA
>JBKQJL010000066.1:0-6683 GCA_052147975.1 Myxococcaceae bacterium | reverse complement strand
CGTGCGGGACGAAGTGCGTGCTGCTGAACCGTGTAATACCGGCGTTGATGGTCGTGATACCGGTGATACCGTGCTTGATACGGCTGATATCGGTGATACGGAGCTTGATACAGGCGAAACCATGTGGGGAAACCTCGCACGTCTGTATGAAGTCTGTATTTCCCCGAATCATAGTACGGTCCTTGACCCTTCACGAGGCGCATGATGTAGGTAACTTATCGTAATTACAGTAGAAGTATTCCATCGGCCCCGTAGCTCAGATGGATAGAGCGGCGGTTTCCTAAACCGCAGGTCGCGCGTTCGAATCGCGCCGGGGTCACTTCCTCCAGGTCTTTGGATTCGCGCACCTTATGGGTCCGCTCCCGCCTAGAACTCCTGGCCTGCGGTGCGGTTTCTGACCCGTCCGGTAAGAGCCGGGTAAGAAGCGGCTTGAAGTTGAGACGGCCGACCTCTCGCCGCAGCGTCTCGACATCCACAAGGGTGTAGACGCGCTCGGTGAGCTTCGGGTCCGAGTGCCGATGAGCTTTTGCGTTACCGCGGTCGAGACTCCGGCATGGGCGAGCAAGCTCGCATGGCTCCGGCGAAGGTCGTGGAAGCCCAAAGGTCTCACTTGCGGAGTGACGAGCATGTGCTCGAGCCCGTGCCGTTCGCAGGAGCGAGGCTTCTCATCCGCCACTTTCACAGCGAACTTGCAATGCCATGCCCGGCAATGGTGGACATAGCCCGTGACGCCGACACGGGCGTCGGCCATCGTTCTCCGAAGTCGACCCTCGAGGTCGAAGTGCTCCGGCATCTGCGAACCCGCCTCGATGTCCCCTGGGCAAACGAATTCGGAACTTGTCGCGCCCATGGCGCTTTGTAGGTGCCTCGCCAGATCTGGATGCACTGGAAGGACGACGTCGACGTTGCCCTTCGTCCGCTCCTGGCCGTGACTCCGACGTACAGTGAGTGTCCCTGCGGCTAGGTCAACGTCGTTCTTCTTCAAGCCCGCGACCTCCCCGCGCCGGAGTCCTGCGTAAAGCGCCAACGCGAAGGCGCAGGTGACGACCGGGCCATAGTTGGCCTGCGCTGACTCCAGGACGGGCGCCACCTCGTGGGGTCGCAAGAAGTCGTAGGCACGCCTTCCAACCCTGCGCTTGCGCGTCTCCCTGGCCGGATTGGGTCCACGCCACCGGCCGGCTTCCTTCGCCCTGGTGAAGATGACCGAGACAAGCGCGCGGATGTTGTTCACCGTCTGTGCGGAGTACCCTCCCCGCTGCTTGCTCTGGAGAAACGACTCGAGGAACTCGGCGGTCACGTCTGAAACGGACAGGCCCGCCATCCGCGCAGAAACTAGGTGCCTGTTCGACGTTGAACCCCAGCGTCGGTAGTTCGGTTGTGCCGCGGCGTACTTCTCGCCGTACCAGGCGACGAGATCGACCCAGGCCCCGCCCCCGTTTGGTGCAGGAATTGGGTCAAGCCCGCTTCTCTGGCGCTCAGCCTTTGCTTCGAGGTCCAGAGCGAGCCTCTCCGCGGCGGACTTGGTCCTGGCGGTCGTCGCCTTCTATCGCCAGACCCCGTGCCCATCTCGGAACCCGACATACCACCGCCCGCTCTGCCCTTTTCGGTAGACGTAGGCCATCACTCTTCTCCGAACAGGTGTGGCGTTCCCGCCTCAGCCACCTCGACGAGGGCCTCAATTGTTTCGGCCCGGAATCTGACGAGTCCTTTAATTCGGACCACGAGGATAGAGCCATCAGCGATGCGCCGATGCACGGTGCTCCGACTGCAGTCGAGGCGCGCCATCACATCCTGTACTTTGAGCAGGCGGCCTGACAGTCCCGGGCCCTCCCCCGGTCCCTTCTTCTCTGTAGCCGTTGGGGATCTTGCTGAAACCGACATCGCTGCGTCCTCCGGGGTTCACAGGTGAGTCGACCACACGCACCGCTTCGGTCAGGAAGCACGCGTCTCTGACACACGGAGCGCGCTCCACGCTGCAAATTTCGTGACGATGGGCTGCCGCACAGCAGTGCGCCGAAGCCGTGGACGGGTTACCGAATGCGGCTCTTCCTGGCGGTCGTCGGGACTGACAGTCATTCCTGCCAGTCAAAAGTGACAGGAGCTTTCAAGCTCTTCAGGTGGCTGGCTTACCCGGATGGACAACGGCCTCCATTGTCCCAGCTCCGTGGCCGTCTCTCGAGCACTTGAACCCTTGAACCGACGAGGCAAGTTGGGTCGGCGCTCGGGCCGTCTTCGCAGATCTTGCATCGAGTTCTCGAGTCGAGGGCCTTGGGGACCGAGGCACAGCTGTATCCTGCCCGACTCGCACCGCGGGCCACCTGGCGTCGTCTTGAACCTTTATGCCCGAAGTGGCATAGTCCGTTGGTGGAACAAAACCCACTCGCCCTCAAGCCCCTCGTTTGGGTCGGGGCTAGCCGGGAGGACCTCACGGGGTTTCCCAGCGAAGTGCAGCGCAGCATGGGATACGCGCTGTATCTGGCTCAGGTGGGCAAGAAGCACCCCGATGCCAAACCCCTGAAAGGGTTTGGCGGAGGAAGCGTCGTCGAAGTCGTGGAGGACTTCGATGGAAACGCCTACCGAGCGGTCTACACGGTAAAGATGGCTGGCGTCGTTTACGCTCTCCACGCCTTCCAGAAGAAGTCGAGGAAGGGAAGCAAGACCTCCCGAGTCGATATCGACAAAGTGAGAACAAGGTTGAAGATGGCTGTCGAGATTCACACCCAGTGGCACGGTGGCGGAGCACAAGGAGAACCCAGATGAAGCGCAGGAACTACGAGATGAGTAGTGGAAACGTCTTCGCCGATCTGGGGCTCGATGCCCCTGAAGAGGCTTTCGCCAAAGCGGAGCTGACCGCCAAAATCTCGGCAGTCATCGAGGCGAAGGGACTAACCCAGGCGGCCGCAGCCAAAGTACTTGGCATTGACCAGCCCAAGGTTTCGGCGCTTGTTCGTGGCAAGCTCTCCGGGTTTTCAACGGACAGGTTGATTAGGTTTCTCAACGCTCTGGGCCAAGACGTGGAAATCGTCGTCAAGGATCGCCGTCCGCGAAGTCGTGGGCCTGGTCATCTCCAGGTGGTCATGTCTTGAGAGTAGGCATCGCCCTGCAGGAGACGGTCAGTTCCAACGACGGGCATTGGGTCCCTCGATGGGTCCTGAGCATGCGAAGGAAAATCCGGACACGTGCCGCGTGACGCGCAGACCTTCCAGGCAAATGACTTCCCTTTTCTGTCCGCCTCACTCCTGCCATTCCGCCGTCCGTAGTCCCTTCCCCGTCACGCGTAGTCTCGCAAACCATCGTTCGTCTGCAGTTTGACGGGCCAGTCTCGACCGCTTGCCCGTCTTCGGCCGCGCCCTCGCTGACTGCCAGATGTCCTGACTGCACCACCACCAATCCCCAACCCCGCCGCCGAAAAGTCCGGTGAGAATCTAAAGGAGCACGAACCAACCACTCCATCCGTTTTCTGTCGTTGGGAGGGAGTGGTTGGTTCGGGCGACCGCACAGCCTCGCTTTGAGTTCCGCCTTTCGGCGGCGGGGCGGGCGGCGCGGATTCCGAGCACTTCGCGCGGAATGTCTGCCCAACGCGATGCCTAACGAGATGTCTGCGCAATAGCCGAACGCAGTCGGCAGGCCATTCGACAGGCCACTCTGCACCACAAGGGGCACTTGGAGCAGCGTTGCCCCGGCCCCTGGATACCCTCCGCTCGTAGGGCACGGGGGCACCTCTGGCTGAAGGAGCGGCTCGCAGGCGGCTCGGCGGTAGTCATGATGAAGTCCACCGAGCACGGGATTGCGGCAACGCCACGCAGAACTTGCGTCGTCGCAGAAGAAGGCGCGCAAACTGCCTGCACAGACGCCAAGCAGCGCGAGGCACGTTTCGCAGACTCCGCGAACCTACCTTCGGCACGAGCGGGACATCGACAAGGGAGTACAGTCTCAGACGGACCTGGAAACGCCGCTGCTGTGACAGCTTGATCGAAGGAAGGGCCCACGGTGGAGCGGTGCTAACTGGATAGGTCGATCGGAGGCGAACATTGAAGACACTTGAGCGGCTTCTTGTTCAAATTCCATTGCTGCTTACCCTCGCTGCGAGGCCAGCTTTGGCGGCTGACAGCCTCAAGGGTCAGGTCCTTGGGGCAGGTGCTCCAATTGCCAATTCGACCGTGACGCTCTGGGCTGCGGGGGTGGGCGCACCCATGGAGCTCGCTCAAACGCGAACCAGTGGTGATGGTCAGTTTCAGATGGCCGTCCAGCTACCCGCAGGCGACGACTCAGTTCTCTATCTCGTCGCAGGCGGAGGCCAGCCCGCTGCCAGCAAGGTACGCGGCGACAACAAAGCCATCGTTCTCATGGCGGTCCTGGGCACCAGGGCGCCGCCGAAGTCGTCGTCAATGAGTTGACGACGGTCGCCTCGGCGTGGACGGGCGCACAGTTTCTCAACGGCACTGCGCTGAGTGGCAAAGCGCTAGGCCTGCGCATCGCCGCTGGCAATGTGCCCAACTTGGTGGACCTCGAAACGGGCGCCCTTGGCCCGGTGATTCAAGACCCGCTGAACAGCTCGCGGACGACGACGTTGGCGACGTTCAACACGCTTGGGAATTTGCTGGCGGGCTGCATCGCCCGGGTCCACGGCGACGCATGCGCCAAGCTCTTCGGAGCTGCGACGGCCCCTGGTGGCACGCCGCCGACCGACACGCTGACGGCGGCACAGAACATCGCGCGCAACCCCTCGCATCAAGCGCAAGAACTCTTTGCGCTGCTCAACGAGTTTTATCCCATTCCCCCCGGAAAGCTTTGGCGTGAAGTGCCCTTCATCCCCTACCTCAACTTCGCGCCAAGTGCGTGGACCCTTTCCCTGGTCTACGCCGGCGGCGGCCTGAACTCGCTGGGCGGCATCGCGATTGATGGCGAGGGCAACATGTGGGCGGACGACAACTTCCTTGTGGGTGCCCAGTCCACAATCTGGAACTCGTTTGGTGGCGGCCTGTCGAAGATCGCGCCGAATGGCCGGCCTCTTTCGCCGATGACGGTGGGGTATCGCGGCGGCGGCATCGACGGTCCTGGCTTCGGCATCGCCATTGGCGCCGATGACAAGGTGTGGGCCACCAGTCTGGCAGGCAAGAACATTTCTGTCTTCGACCGAAAAACTGGCAAGCCCCTTTCGCCCGAGACCGGCTACAACTTTGGCGGAGAACTGGGGATAATGCAGGGCATCATCACCACGCCGAATGGCGATGTCTGGGCGCTCGACAACGAAAAGTCCCAGATTGTCTATCTCCCGAAGGGAGATGCCACGAAGGGCCGCATCCTGGGCCGCACCGTGAATGGCAAACCCGTTGACGGCACGCTCCAGGTCAAGGGCCCGTTCCACCTTGCAGTGGATCAGCAGGATCGAATCTGGGTCACCAATGGCGGCTCCGACACGGTAACGCGCTTCCCGGCGCAGGAGCCGAGCAAGGCCGAAGAAATCAAAGTCGGATTCGGCCCGCGGGCGGTGGCCATCGACAGCCTCGGCAACGCCTGGGTTGTCAGCACCGTCGGTCATCCCGGCCTCTTGGAGAAGCTGGCATTGGTTTGGAACGCGCTCAAATCGAAGCTTGAGAGCAGGTCCACATCAAAGGCCGACGACGCCGCCAAGGAGTGGATCGGCCTGTATAACCTTCTTGCCAAATACCCCGGCGGCGACGTTTCCATGGTGCGCCCCGATGGCAGCGTCCTGCCGCCATTTGATGGCGGGAAGAGCATCATCGGCCCCTGGCATCGCCATCGATGGCAACGACACCGTGTGGGTGGCCAACGCGTTCGGCCACTCGGTCACGCACCTCTGCGGCGCACGTGCCGAAAACTGCCCACCTGGCATGAAGACTGGCGATCCGATTTCGCCGGTGCCCGGCGGCCACATCGGCGGATTACAAATCATCACGGACGTCGCCATCGACCCTGCCGGCAACCTGTGGGTGGCGAACAACTGGGATCGACCGGACGAAGGCTTCAAGAGAGTGCCGGACCCGGAGCTCTCCACCCACTTTGGCGGCAACGGCACAGTGGTCTTCTTCGGCTTGGCAAAGCCCGTGGCGACCCCATTGATCGGTCCGGTGCGCAAACCATAGCGTTGCCATTGAGAGGCTGTGGGTCTCCACTTGTCGCGCGTCCAGTCCCACGTTAGTTTGCGTGTGGGGAATACCGAGCGAGCGTGACACTCGGGGCAACGAGGGCCGTTCCGCGCGTGGAAGCGAGAAGCTCAGCTTTATCGCCCCCACCCCGCCTCGTTACTCCTCTGCTCCGGCGATGAATGCCTTAAGGTGCTCGGGACAGACTCGAATCTCGGTGCCAATGCGCACGACACGAAGTGTCCTCTCGGACACGAGCTTCTCGACTAGCGTCCTCTCGACAGCCAGGTAATGCGCGACTTCCTTGAGCGTCAGCAGCCGCCCACCCGGTAAGAGCCGGGTAAGAAGCGGATGCGATTCAGAGGGATTTGTGGCACACCGTGACACATCCGCTTCTTCGGTTTTGAGAGTGAAGAACCCCGTGACCTTGCCCCCAAAAACTGGACCACGGGTAGCTTGAGGAAATTCAATGTTTCGGCTGTCCCAAAGGAGCAGCCATGCGGAAGAGTCGATTTACCGAGGAGCAGATCGCCTATGCCCTGAAACAGGCCGAGGCGGGAGCACCGATTAGGGAGC
>JBKQJL010000065.1:0-45581 GCA_052147975.1 Myxococcaceae bacterium | reverse complement strand
TGTCCGGTTCGCAACGGTGCGTTCCGACTGGCCAGGCCAATGTAGCTCAGCGGTAGAGCAACGGTTTCGTAAACCGTGGGTCGGCGGTTCAATCCCGCCCGGGGGCTCATGAAGATGTCCTAACCGCGCGTTTTCCAGAGGGGAATCTGGCGCGTTTGTGGCGGAAATTAGCCGCGTCATCAACGAGTGCGACGGGTGGGAAAACCCTAGTGACTCCCACTCAGGCTCCGCTTCTGCTCTGCAATCCAGGCGTCGATCTGCCTCTCCAGCACGTCGAGCGGAAGTGAGCCGCGGAGCAGCACCGCGTCGTGGAAGGCGCGGACGTCGAAGCTTGGGCCAAGTGCCTGCTCCGCGCGGGTGCGCAGCTCACGAATCTTCAGCTGACCAATCTTGTAGGCCAGCGCCTGCCCCGGATAAGCGATGTACCGGTCGACCTCGTTGGTGACGTCGAGCTCGGGGCGCGGCGAGTTTTCCAGGAAGTAGGAGATGGCCTGGGCCCTGGTCCACTTCTTGGCGTGCATCCCGGTGTCCACCACCAGGCGCACAGCCCGCCACATCTCGAAGGTCAGCTGCCCGAACTTGTCGTACGGGTCGTTGAGGACGCCCAGCTCGTCCCCCAGCGTCTCCGAGTAGAGCCCCCAGCCCTCAGTGTAGGCGATCTCCATCCCGTGCCGCCGGAACTGCGGCAGCCCCTCCGCCTCCGCCGAGAGCGCCCCCTGCAGGTGGTGACCAGGCACCGCCTCGTGGAGCGTCAGCGGCACCATCTCCCAGCGGGGCCGCGTCTCGGGCCTGTAGACGTTGACCCAGAATGCCCCGGCGCGTGAGCCGTCGGCCGCGCCGCCGTAATAGAAGCCGGTGGTCGCATCGGGAGCCATTGCGGCCGGAGTAGGCTCGACGCCGTACGGCGCGCGGGGGAGGGTGCGGAAAAGTTTTACCAGCGCCGGGTCGACCTGCTTGGCGATGGCGCGGTAGTGGAGCAGCAGCTCGTCGGGCGTCTTGTAGAAGTACCGGGGGTCGGTCCGAAGGTGCTGGAAGAACTCCGGCATGGTCCCCTTGAACCCGGTCTGGGCCTTCACTTTCTCCATCTCGGCGCGGATTCGCGCCACCTCGGAGATACCGAGGGCGTGCACCTGGTCGGCAGTTAGCGACGTGGTGGTGTAGACCCGGATCCAATGGGCGTAGAGTGCCTGGCCGTTGGGCCACTGCCAGGCCCCGACCTGCGCCGGAGCCGCCGGGATGTAGCTGTCGACCAAGAAGCGGCGGAAGCTGCGCAGCGCGGGCTGTACCCGATCGCGGATGAGTCGAGCCGCGGCGTCGGCCAACTTCTGCCGGTCGCCCTCGGGAACAGCGGCCGGGAAACGGGTGAAGGGGCGATAGAAAAGCGTCGCCGTCGGAGCCACCGAGATCTGCGAGTCGAGCTGAGCAGGGACCCGCTCGAGGATGACCCTGGGGTGCACCACCTTCCGGGCGATCCCCTCGCGCATCCGGGCGGTGATCTGCTCCACGTAGGTGGGGAAGGAATCCAGCCGGGCCAGCCAGTCGCGATAGTCGTCGGGCGTCTCGAACCGGAGCAGCTCCGCGAGCTGGCCGGCGTTCTGAAGACCGGGGAACTGCTTGATGCCCTCGGGCAGATATCCCAGGTGGCTGAAGGGGAGGAGGTAGGTCCCCAGCGCATCGCCCTCGATCCACGCCTCGTGCTGGCGGCGGAGGAGATCAGCGTTGAGAGCGTCCTCAGTGGAGAGCTTCCCGCGGGTCACCTTGTCCAGCTTCTCCAGGAAGGCCACGTCATGCCGGTGCTCCACCGCCAGGGCGTCGATGGAGAGGTCGTCCCACCGGTCGTTCCACCGCCGGTCGCCGATCACCGAGGCGTAGGTGGGGCTTCGGCTGAGGTGCCACTCCCAGTCCTCTGCGATCAGCGTGGCCAGCGGGGCCGACGGGCTAGGCGGCTCGCTCAGTGCGGCGGCCGGGCTGGAGAGGAGGGGAACTAGGAGCATGGCGGCGCATGTCCGGAGGACCATGGGCAGCCTCTGTAGTCGTCCCGGTCGGCCGCCGTCCAGGATCGTCCCTGATAGCTCTGCCCTTCCACTGTCCTCGCGTTCTTCACCGTGGGGTTCGTGAAGTATTTGCTGGAGGCCTGTACCCGGCAAGTGAAGAAAAGCCGATGCCGGTTCTCAGGCCCGTTCTTCGGGGACATGGCAACTAGACGCTTTGACCGCCCCGGCCGGCGCCTCCTCGGAACTGGGCGCGCGGGGTGGTCAAGGAAGCCTTTAGAGGCGGCAGGCTGGTGGAGCGGGCGCTAGCCCGCAGGCTGCGGGAGACGCACTTCGTCGGCTTGCAGTGCAACAACAGGTCGCTGGCTGTGTGTCTTCGTCAAACCGTGGGTCGGCAGTTCAATCCCGCCCGGGGCTTTGGACCGAGTGAGCAGAAGCGCCGGCACACCCAGTCGTGCAACCACTGACTCAATGCAAAAATGGAGCTGTTGCAGCGCCGGCGCCACCTACGGGGCTCGAGGCTCCTGCGAGATAGCGTTTCTTGCACTCGGGGTACTCGCAAACTGAGTTCACGGCGACCGTCATCGCTGGTTTCCGCACCAGGCAGGGCAAACGCCCGGATGGATAAAGCGGGGGGGTGAAAATCACCCAACATGCCGAGCGGGCGACCTCGCGCTTCGCAACTGGCGAGCCAGCGGGCCCCATGAGACAAGCCGCCCGGCCGGGGCTCCCAAGACGGTCGAGAGCTAGAACCGCAGAACCGCAAGCGCCGGACGTGGCCAACACCCTCAACCAGGCCTTCCGGAGGAAGCGTAGGGCCTCCCGGCGCAGCGTGAGGGGAAATGAGGCGCCCAAGCGTCTTGTGGGGTGGGGAACTCAATCCCTTGCCTCGAGGGGCCTATGTTTCGGTGCACTGCCGGTTTCGGAAGCTTTTTGTTGCTCGTCGCGTGCGGGAGCTCCCCAACGCCGACGCCTTCTCCTCAGGGGACGGACATTGACCCTGCCGTCAGCGGACCCCTCAGCACTGCCCTGGGCACACAGGCTTCGAGCCTGAGTGGCCTACCAGCGGTCGCCGCGCAGGGAGCCTCGGTGGCGCTCCAGGCGGGCGTCCAGGCTACCCCAGTCACGCTGCCAGCGACGTCTCTCTCCCCACCGCCCTCCGGCCGGCGAGCGGCTTCGTCCAAGAGTAGCGGGACGTTCAGCGCAGCAAGCGCATTTGCCTTTGGCGTCCAAATCACCCTGCTCAACGTTCCAGCGGGGGCCAGCACCCAGGTGTACAGCGGCGTTGTGCTGTTCAAGGACAAAGACAACGCGGCTGTCGGCATTGGGACGGGGGGAACTATCCCTCCAGCGGCGGGCCTCATTCTAGAAGGGGGCAGCAACGTGTGGGTGGCGACGGCTGGCCAAGAGAGTGCCACCATCGGTCCGACTGTTAAGGGGTGCCTCGTCTCGAATCTGCCCGCGTACGTGACGGCCTGCGACACGGCCAGCTTCACCAATGCTGGGTTTGGCATTACGGCCTCGGTGCCATTCGCCGGTGCAGCCGCAGGCTCGAACACCACTCCCCCGATGCCGAATAGCACCCTAGTGGGCTTGGCGCTCACCATCGACTGCAGCCTCACGAGCCTGTGCGGTTTACTGTCGTCGGTCGCAGTGGGAGTGACGCCCTCGCCACGGACGGTGCAGGTCGGCACCACACAGCAATTCACGGCGACGGTGCTTGGAAACTCCAACACCAACGTCGCTTGGTCCATTGACGAAGGCACCGCCGGGGGTAGCGTTTCCGCCGCTGGCCTATACACGGCGCCTGAGACGGCGGGCACCTTCCACGTTCGAGCCACCAGCGCGGCCGACGCCAGCGCGTCCGGAGTGGCCACAGTGACGGTCAGTACCGGAAGCGTCCTCGCGGTCAGCATCAGTCCCTCTCCGGCGTCGGTACAGACGGGTGGCATGCAGCTCTTCACCGCGACGGTGACGGGGTCCTCCATCAACACCGTCACCTGGACAGCTTCGGGTGGCACGCTGTCCACCGCGGGCCCCAGCACAAGCACGACCTACACCGCTCCCGGAACGGCCGGCACCTTTCAGCTCCAAGCGACGACCGTCGCGACTCCATCCGTGACTGCGGTGGCGACGGTCACCGTGAGTGCCGCCGGGACGTGCACCATCAACGAGTTCGCCGTCCCTACCACCGTGAGCGGGCTCTTTGGCATAGCGGCGGGCCCAGACGGAGCCCTGTGGTTCACCGAAACTGGGGGAAACAAAATTGGGCGCATTACCACCGCCGGAGCCATCACTGAGTTCCCCATCAGCACGGCGGGGAGCTATCCGGCAGGTATCACCGCCGGCCCCGATGGTGCTCTCTGGTTCGTTGAGTACGGAGCAAACAAGATTGGCCGCATTACGACGAGTGGCACCATTACGGAATTTCCCATCACCAGTTCAGCCAGCAACACGTACATGATCGCCCTCGGCCCCGACAACAACCTCTGGTTCGCCGAAGGGAGCAGCTATGCCAACAACATCGGCCGCATCACGACGGCCGGCACTATCACCGAGTTCCCCGTTACCACGGCGAGCGCCGTCGCGACCGGCATCACCTCGGGCCCGGACGGTAACCTCTGGTTTACCGAATACAACGTCAGCCAAATCGGCCGCATCACGACGGCCGGCGTCGTCACCGAATTCGGCGGACTCACCGCGAACAGCAATCCCCTGTTCGGCATCGTCGCAGGCTCGGACGGTAACCTCTGGTTTGTAGAACAGAGCGGAAACAATGTTGGCAAGATTACGACGAGCGGAACGGTCACCGAGTACTTCATCCCCATCCCGGGGACGGCAACCAGCAACCCCTATTTCATCACTTCCGCAACCGACGGGAACCTCTGGTTTACCGAAGGGACGGGCAACAACATCGGCCGCATCACAACCGCCGGCTCCATCACCCAGTTCCCCATCCCAACCGCCGGGAGCGGTCCCTACGGCATCGCCAACGGCTCGGACGGCAACCTATGGTTCGTGGAGTATACGGGGAACCAAATTGGCCGCCTCAACGTGGCCTCGTGTCCTTGAGGGCCTCGAGTGCCATTTGTGCCGGAATGGTAGCGCTTGGTGGCCCTCGTCGGAGGCAAGGAGGTGGCCTCCTGGAGGCAATGCCAAAGGGGGCGACCGCTGCAATGCAAACTCCTTTGAAACCAGCACGACACCGGTGGCCGTAGTTTCCCATCGCTTACCCAGCAACAGTTCAACTCCGGCATTTTCGCGGGTTGGACCCCCTTGAATTCAGTTTGGGAAAACCGGGGGTGGCCGTTCAATTCCGCCCGGAAAAGCGCCGACCTCTGGTTAGCCCGAGTTTGCCGGCCGCTCCGCGACGAGGAGCAGACGGCGGTCTCCGAGTGCGAAGGGTTGACGGTCGAGCGAGCCGTAGGTGCCAGTCATCTTCCATCCTTCAGCCTCGAGAAGCCGATGGAGCTCTGCCACCGTGTATACGGCGTGCGAAATTCGAGCGTCCTCGCGTTGATCCCCCCGCGACAGGGTGCAGGATTGAAACAGGCGGCCAGCGACCGCGTCGTAGGTGTTGCGGACGGCGTAGGTGATGCCCCCCGCCTCGAGTGTGCGCTCCTGGACCAGGTGCGGAAGCAATGACTCAGCCGCTGCGCCGGTGTCGATGGCCCAACGCGCGCCCGGGCGGACCGCTTGAAATACCTTTCGCACAAAGCGTTGCATGTCTCGATGCGACAGGTAACCGAAGCTGTTCCCGAAGCAGTAGGCCCCATCGTACGGACCGTCGGGCGGCCCATCGCGCATGTCCCCACCAAGAAAACGCACGCCCACTCCATGGCCTCGGGCCTCTCTGGTAGCCGCCGAAATGGCGTCGGCCGAGAGGTCGATTCCAGTGACCCGAAAGCCGCGACTCGCCAGAGTCAGAGCATGCCGCCCAAGGCCGGACGGAAAGTCCAGCAGGTGAGAGGGTGGCGAAACGCCCAACTCGCGGACCAAGAAGTCCACCTCTTGGGAGGTGGCTTCAGCAGGAACCGCGGCTCGCCAGAAATCGAGCGCCAGGGCCGTGAAAAAAGTTTGGTACCATTCCGAGGCCATTTCGGTGAGTCCCGCTACCACAATTTCGCGGCGTTCGGGTCGTGGGTGCAGTCTCTGGTCCTGGCGCCTTGGGTGGCTGACCTGCCCTGGGTATTTCGGACCAGCTGAAGCATGAGACGATGCGTCTCCGGCGAGCCCGGAGGGCGCTGTGCGCAAGAGCAGATTCACAGAAGAGCAGATGGTGCGGATTCTCCGCGAGGCCGACCAGGCGCCGGTGACGGAAGTGGCGAAGAAGCACGGCGTCGCCGAGCAGACTCTGTATGCCTGGCGCAAACGCTTCGGCAACATGAATGTCGACGACGCGCGACGGCTGAAACAACTCGAGGCGGAGAATGGCCGCCTTAAGCGGCTGGTCGCCGACCGAGACCTTGAGATTGAGGTCATGAAGGAGATTGCTGCAAGAAAATGGTGAGCGCGCCCGCGCGGCGACGACAGGTGGAGTTTGCGCGTATGCGCGGCCTGTCGTGTCGCCGAGCCTGCTGGCTTCTTCGCGTGGCGCGCTCGAGCCTCCACTACGAATTGAAAAAGGAGAAAGCGGATGCTCCTGTCCGCCAGAAGATGGCCGAGCTCGCCGCGCAGTACCCGCGCTACGGCTACCGGCGGGTGCGGATTTTCCTCGCTCGCCAAGGCCACCCGATGAGTGCGGACCGAGCCTACCGGCTCTGGCGGACGGGCGGGCTTCAAGTCCCTCGAAGGCGGCGTCGTAGACGAGTGGCGGCGAGCAGGCCGAGGCCGCTGCCCCCGAGTGGCAAGAACCACGTCTGGGCCTACGACTTCGTCTTCGACGCCTGCGCCAACGGCCAGCAGCTGAAGTGCCTCACCGTGGTGGACGAGTGGACGCGGGAGTGCCTTGCCATCGACGTCGCGGGCAGCATCCGCTCTGGACGTGTCATCGACGTCCTCGCCCGCCTCGTCAGCGTCTATGGAGCCCCGAAGTACTTGCGCTCCGACAACGGGCCGGAGTTCATCTCCGCGGCCGTGCTCCGCTGGCTGGCCGCGGCCGACATCGACACCGCCCACATTGCTCCCGGCAAGCCCTGGGAGAACGGCACGGACGAAAGCTTCAACGGCAAGTTTCGAGACGAATGTCTCAGCCTCGAGTGGTTTCGGGCCCGGGGCGAGGCTACCGTCCTCATCGAGACGTGGAGGAACCACTACAACGCCGTGCGGCCCCACTCGAGCCTGGGCTACCTCACGCCGAACGAATTCAAACAGAAGCAGGAGTCAGTAGAAAACCAACCGCGAGAGGCCCGTCTCTAGAAACTCCTGGTCCTAAGAACCCAGGCAAGTCATGGCGCCTTTCCCGTGGCTCGCATTCGGCTTCGGGCTCGGGACAGCATCAAGCGGGTTGTATCCGCGCCGCCGTCGTGCAAGACCGTGGGCGCTTACGTCGGCCGTACCAGGCGAAGCCCGCTCACTCCGGGAGGAATCATGACAAGGACGTTTGTTGCTCTGCTATTCACCGCTGCCGCGACAGTTGCGCTACCCGCGCAAGCCGATGACCAGGCCAGCCCGCCCGCGCCGGTCACCGTCCACCGCTCCGGCACCGCCGGGACCGTCGTCGCCAGTCAGACCGAGAGTGTGGCGGCCATCATCACTGCGGTTGACCAGAGCACGCGCGAAATTTCACTCCAGGGCTCCCACGGCAAAGTCGAGAACATGCACGTGGGCGACGCCGTGAAGAATTTCGACCAGCTCAAAGTCGGTGACGCGGTGCTGGTTCAATTCCACCGTGGCCTCGCCCTGACGCTTCAAGCACCTGGCTCCGAAACGGTGGCCCCACAGGGAGAAGCCATGGTCGGACACGCCGCCCCCGGCGAGACGCCGGCGGGGGTCGCGGCGGCTGTCATCCGAGGCACCGTGACGGTCAAGGACATTGACATGAAGACTCGGATTGCCACGCTGGTAGGCCCGGAGGGCCGCGAATTCCGCGTCAAGGCAGGCAAGAACGTCCACCTCGACAAGGTGAAAGTGGGCGACAAAGTGTTTGCCGAGTACGGCGAGGCGCTCGCCATTTCGGTGCACCCCACCCATAAGGCGGCGGCGAAAGCAGCGGCACAGTAGGCCTTCGCGCTCGCCGCGGGCGGACGCGGCGGGCTTGGCTACTTTCGCGAGTTGTCAGCCGTGCATGTCGAACAGGCCCGCTCCCAGGCGTCTTTCGCCTTGGCGTCGGCCGTAGTCTGCCATTGCATGTTGCTCGGGTCGTCCTTGCCGCAACAGCTGAGCGGGCAGATGTGGTCCACCACGTACCCGTGACAGACCCCGCCCAGCTTGCCGGTGCCGGGGCAGGGGTGTGCTGCTCGGAAAAGGGTGACTTGGTGTCTGTCTCTGGCGATGCGGCCGTGGCTGTCACGCTTGACGTCGCAGGCTGACGCCGAGAACAGAAGCGAAGCCACGAGGCCGACGACCACCAGGGTTCACCAGCCAGTCGGGCGGGAAAGCCGCGGCGGCTTCGCGGCGCGTGGGTGGGGGACGTTCGCCACGCGTCCGGTTTCTAGGCCGCGAGCCGCCGGCAGCCGCGGGTGCTCGGCAAGCGACGCAGCGGAGACTCGTGTCCGGCAATCGGAATGCGGCCGAGCCGGTCCGCCCGGCAGCCCTCAAGGGTAGGTGAACGTCGTGACCAGATTGGCGGATGGACAAGCCAGGGGCTGACCGCTTGCGACCCAGCAGGCACCGCCATTGTCGCCAGACGTGAAACTTCCGTGGAAAATTTGAGGCGATTTCCCCTTCACGTTGACGATGACGGTGTAGTTGATGGGCGGTGAAACGCTGCACAGAGACCACGGGTCGATGATGACTTGGTAGGTGCCAGTCGGCGGGGGCACCCCCGGCCAGGTGACATGCTCGGCATCGATGCCGTCGATTTGGCAACCCGCATTGGAGTCGAGGTCGAGCATTCCCCCGGTGGCCGACGTTGTGTTGCCGTAATAAATCTCCTCACCAGAGGGCTCGACGACATGCAAATCGAGGTCGGTTGGGGTACCCCAATTCAAACTCACCTCGACGTCGCCCGAGCCGACTGCTGTCAGCGTGACCGGGAGACTCGTCGTCGAACCGAACGATGAGCCCAAACCAGCGGCGAACAGGAGGGTGAAATTCTGTGCCGCGGTTTGCGCGAGGAGCACGACGACGCTTTGGGTGGTTGGGTCGGGTAGGCCAGTCAGCGCGTAGTAGCCGTCGACCCCCTGCACCCCGACTAGGACGCTGGTGCAGTTGCTCGAGCAGGTGAGCTGGACGTACTGAGCGCCACCTGCAATGGAGGCTCCAGATGAGCCGATGGTGACGGCCGGGCCAGCACCCGTGGGAGGCGACCCTGGGGACAGTGACGCGGTCTGCGTGCCGTCAGCGGACGTGACGCCGGTGACGAACGCCTGAATTCCTGCAGTCGGAGTCGAGCTGCTACCACAGGCCGCCAAAACCCCGAGTGCGACCCAAGGCCATGGGCTGCGGGCTGAGACAGTTCGCATGAACTCACGTCCCCCTTGTTGCCGAGACATCCACCAACGTGAGCAAGACTACACGCGGCTCATGCGGAAGTCGAAGTCTCAGCCTTTGTTGCGTTGGCCCAATAAAAGGCGGCGGTGCGTGCGAGCGAAGTCTCGTGAAACTCGTTGGCCCGCACGGCGCGGCCACTCGTCAGGGCGATGAAGGGTCCCACGGTGGTCAAGTGGACGCATTCACATCGGCGGGGTTTCCTCACGCCTGAGAGGCCGTTCGGGGCGGCGCGGTGGTGGTTCCGGTGCTCGCTGCGGCACTAGCCCTTTCTAGACACCAGCATCGCTGCCGAGGGCACCGCCTGCTCCCACCGGCCGGTAGTGGGACAGTGCGTAGGTTGCGCCCACAGGAATTCCAAGAAGCAGGGTGGCCGTCACCACCACGGTCATGACAGCACGTAGGTGGGTTTGCCGCGGCATGTTGTCCGTCGGGTCGCCCTCCGGGTCATTCGGCCAAATGATTTTTGGGGGGACCAACCAGTCCATCAGGTAGCCCAGGTAGCGGGCCAGGAATGGGGTAGCGGCCAGCCAGAGCACCCAGGCGGCGACGAGGAGGCTACGGTTCATGATTCGTCATCCAGGCTCGCTTGACCGGTGGCTTTCCTATCACCTCGGGCGCGCAGTTCAGGCCGTTGTCCGGCGTCGTCGAACAACCGAGCGTCCCGCTCCAAGCGCCCACCGGCACAGTCGATGGAGACCTCATTGCCGCAGTTGTGAGGTCGACGTCAAACGCAGCACCGCAAGCTCCCGTCGTCCAAAGGCGCGCGGGCCTAGGGACGCTCAACCGCCTCTCAGCCGCCGGGGTTTTGGAACGGGCGGGCACGCGACTGGAGGGGAGTGTAACGTCCGTGGGACGGCGCAGGTCCATGCGGCAAGAAGTCGAAATGGTAGCGAAGGTTGTTCGTGGTGGAGTGTGGTTGGTCTCCCCCTTCCTCTGTCTCCGCGGTGTCCTCATCACCACCTCCGAGGTCGAACGTGCGAACCATTCTCTTCGGAAGCATCGCCCTCTTCTTGCTCAGCGGTTGCGCCTCGACGGGGGTCAACCGGCCGACCGCTGAGCCGGCGGCGGTCGCTCCTCCACCGGCCCCCGCCACTCCGCCCACTCCCGCCCTGGCTCCGGCTGCGCCTGCGCGCTTGGCGGCCGACACCCCGGCGGCCACTGTCGAAGGGGCGACCTTCATTGCTCCGGCTGGCTGGAGCCTCAGTGTGCGCGGCCCGGCCACCATCCTCGAGGCACCGGAGGCTGGGTCGCAGATTGCGCTGGTTGACGTTCACGCGAAGGACGCCGAGGCCGCAGTCGCCGCGGCGTGGGTGGCGTACAAGCCTGGAGCGCATTGGCCACTCAAAGTGAAGAGCCGCGCCCCGGACAAGGACGGGTGGACCGACATCGGGACATACGACTACCTGACGTCACCCAACGAGAAGCGCAGCGTTGAGGTGCTTGCACAGCGCGCCGGCGAGGTGTGGACCGTTGTCATTTACGACATGGCGGACGCGGTGGGTGAGAAGCGGGGAGGTGCGGTGTCCCTCATTTTCGGTCGCCTCCTGCCGAAGGGCTACGCGCGGGAGTCCTTCGCCGGTAAAAAGGCTCACACGCTCGATGCAGCCAGGCTGGCGCAGCTCCGGACGTGGGTCGAGACGGCGATGCAGGCACTCGGTGTGCCTGGGGTCGCCGTCGGTCTGGTGCAGGACGGCAAAGTGGTCCTTGCCGAGGGCTACGGCGTGCGAGAGCTGGGCAAGAAGGGGAAGCCCGATGGCGACACGCTCTTCATGATTGCGTCCAACACCAAGGCGTTGACCACCCTCATGTTGGCCAAGCTGGTCGAGGAGAAAAAGCTGACCTGGGACACTCCGGTGACCGAGTTGCTGCCAAACTTTCGACTTGGCAACGCTGACACGACGAGGCAGGTGAGGGTGAAGCACCTCATCTGCGCTTGCACCGGGCTTCCCCGCCAGGACTTGGAGTGGCTCTTTCAGTTCGAAGGTGTGACTCCCGATGGGGCGATGGCCACTTTGGCCACCGTGCAACCGACCAGCAAGTTCGGCGAAATGTTCCAGTACTCAAACCTTCTCGCCGGCGCCGGTGGCTTCGTGGGGGGGCACGTGGCGTACCCGACATTGGAACTCGGCGCGGCGTACGACAAGGCGATGCGCAGCCTCGTCTTTGAGCCCCTGGGCATGAAGGCGACGACTTTCGACTACGCCAAGGCGCTGAAGGGAGACCACGCCTTCCCACACGCGCCCGACATCGACGGTAAGCCGACCAAGGCGCTGATGGAGATCAACTACGCCGTCATCCCGCTTCGGCCGGCCGGTGCCGCGTGGAGCAGTGTCAACGACATGTTGAAGTACGTCTTGGTCGAACTGGCCGACGGCATGCGGGCCCATGGCAAGCGGTACATTGCCAAAGAGCCTCTGTTGGAGCGACGGGTCCCACAGGTTTCCATCGGCAAGGACGACACCTATGGGATGGGCCTTGTCGTCAACACCAAGTACGGCATACCCGTCGTGCACCACGGCGGGGATTTGATTGGTTTTCACAGCGATATGATGTGGCTGCCGGAGCAGGGCGTCGGTGCGGTGGTGCTGACCAACGCCGACCCGGGGTGGATTCTGCGGACGCTGTTCCGGCGAAAACTCTTGGAGGTGCTCTTCGACGGGCGCCCCGAGGCCGATGCGGACCTCGCCTCGGAGGCGAAGACGTTCTTCGAGCAACTTGCAGCCGACCGAAAGCTGCTCACCGTGCCCGCGGATGGGGTGGAAGCCGCGAAACTGGCGAAGCGTTACCACAATGATGCGCTGGGAGACGTTTTGGTAACCGAGGCCGGCGGCGTCACGACATTCAACTTCGGCGAGTGGAGAAGCGAGGTGGCCAGCAAGAAGAACCCCGACGGAACGGTATCCTTCGTCACGACGGTGCCAGGGATGAGTGGCGTGGAGTTCGTCGTGGGCAGCGGGCCATCGCGGACGCTCATCACGCGGGACGCCCAACACGAGTACGTCTTCGCTGCACAGTGAGGCCCGGAAGCCGGTGAGGGCACGGCGCCCCGGCGAGGATGCGGTCCTCGGGTTTCGTGTCCACACCGGCTGGGCCGCTGCGGTGGCACTCGCCGGACCGGCTTCTAGCCCTCGACTGGTAGAGCGCCGGCATCTCAGCCTGGTGGACAAGACGGACCACGACTCCGTCTTCGTCTACCACGCCGCCGCGGAGCTCACCGGCCAGGCGGTGGAGCGGCACATCTCGGCCGCCCGTCGCATCGCCCAAGCCAACGCCCACCGTGAGATGGCGCAGCTCCTCTCGGACCTCAAAGCATCCGGGTACTCCGTCCGGGCGGTTGGGCTTCCTCGGGGTTCGGGCCGCCCGCTTCCTTCTCTCGGTGACATCCTTCGCTCGCACCCCGTCATTCACACCGCAGAAGCCGAGCTTTTTCGGTCTGCGCTCGCCGAGGCCTGTGGCCGGCACGGGCTTGCCGTCACCGGCGTTGCCTCGAAGGAGCTCCTCCAGGAGGCGGCCCGGGTGAACGGCCTGCGCGCGCAAAGCCTCAAGCGCCGGCTAGACGAGCTCGGGCGTGCGCTGGGGCCTCCTTGGGCTATTGACCAAAAAGAAGCGGCCCTGGCGGCGCTGGTGGCGGCTGGCGAGGCGAAGCGCTCCTTCTGACTCGACCGGGAAGTGGTGACTGCTTCGCTGGCCAAAGACAACGGCGCTAAGAGCCGGCCGAGTCCTCCAAACTCTCAATCACCGAACGCGATGCCCAAGTCTCGGCAGGTCAAGACGGTGTCGCCCCCCAACGGGACGCGCTTGATGCCGGCCACCGCGTCGACAAGCGGGACCGCAATCATCTCTGGCGGGTGGAAGGCCACCATCACATCGCGGCGGCCCTCGGCGATGAGGCGGACTGCCGCCGCACCAAATCGCAAAGCCACCAGCCGGTCGAACGCCGTCGGGGAGCCGCCCCGCTGCAAGTGTCCAAGTACCAACGAGCGTGTTTCCTTGCCAAGGCGGCGGCTGATTTCCGCAGCGACATACTCGGCGACGCCACCGAGGAGTGGCTCCTGACGGCCCGGGAGCTGCTCCTCGCGGGTGAGTGGTGCGGAGCCGAGGGGCTGTGCGCCCTCGGCTGCCACCACCAGGCCGTAGCGTTTGCCTCGGCCCTCGTTCTCACTCAGGTGCTGGCACACCCGAGCGATGGCGAAGGGTATTTCCGGGAGAAGGATGACGTCGGCGGAACCGGACAGGCCGCTGTGCAGCGCAATCCAGCCTGCGTTTCGGCCCATCACCTCCACCACCAGGACGCGCTCGTGTGCGCTGGCCGTGGAGTGCAGCTTGTCGATGGCCTCCGTGGCGGTGGAGACGGCCGTATCGAATCCAAAGGTGGCCATGGTGGCAGAAAGGTCGTTGTCGATGGTTTTCGGGACGCCGACGACCGGCAGTCCCTTGAGGGACAGGCGGTGAGCGAGTTGCATGCTCCCGTCTCCGCCGACGGCCACCAACGCATCCAGGCCGAGCTTCCGGAAGTTGGAGATCACTCGGTCAGACACGTCCTCGAACCGCGTCTGGCCAGAGGAAGGGTCGACCACCGGGTAATGGAAGGGATCGCCACGGTTGGTGGTCCCAAGGATGGTGCCCCCATGGGCGACGATGCCGTCCACGCGTTCCGGATTGAGCATGGTGATGCGGTTTGAGTCCACCAGCCCTGTGTAGCCGGCGTGAATGCCGAGGACCTCCCATCCGCGGCGGTGCGCTGCCATCGTCACGGCGTAGATGGCGGCGTTGAGGCCAGGGGCATCTCCGCCGCCGGTGCTAATGGCAATGCGCATGCCTAGGCGCCTTCCGGCCTTGGAAGGGAAGGTGGATGCGAGCACGATTGTGACGGAGCGGGAGCTGGCCGCACGCTTTCCTCCCTCGGCTTCAGGTGGCAGATTGAAGCGTAGACCGTCGACGCACTGCGCTCCAGAAAGCGTAGGCGTCGCGTCGTGAGGGGAGGCTTACACCGACGTCCTTACGTCCTGTCGGCGTTGTCGCACCTCGAATTTCTCGATGAAACCGCCCAGGCTTCGCCGGCGATGCGGTCTGCTGCGCCGGTGCGGGACCGGCGGAAGCGGGCGCCCCGCAGTTACGTCGTGACGGGGCGCGTGAATGGATGCTCGCTGCGGGCAAAGCGCCAGGTGACGAAGAGCGGGAGGAGCCACCAAGGCAGGTTGGCGCTGGCCACGGTGGCGAGGGCTGGCGTCCGGAACGGCCCGACGCACTCCTCAAACATAATGATGGTCACAATCGCGAACATCATCCCGGCCCAGAAGAACGCCGGGATGCGAATCCATTCTTTGCCTTTGATGATGGCGTAGAGCGCGACCGCGTAAAACGGTCCGAAGAGCAGGACGTCTATCCAAATGGTCGCGCGCCACCACGCTGGACGGGCGTTTTGGAGTGGGTCGAAGCTATCTCCCCACCAGTGCACCACGTCGACCATGGCCCGCGGCGGCCAAGCTGGGTACTCGAAGTGGTCCCTCGAGGCGATGACCAACTGCTCGAGGTCGACGATGTAGGTGATGAGGGCGAGGTTGACGATGAAGAAGAGAATGATGAGCCAGTCCACCGGGCGGTCCCGCAGCGGGATGACCGTTCTCGGAGTCATCTCTGGACCGTAGCAGAGGCGGCGAACGTTGCTGCAGCGTCCTTTAGCGCAGCGTTCGTCACAGGAGTCTCGAGGGCCGCCGCCCGACGCCGCTCTACGTTTCGCCGCATCCACGTGACGCAGCGCGGTACTGTGTGCAGGTGTCCCGACGTCACCACGTCATCCTCATCCCCGGTTTCTTCGGGTTCGCCAACCTGGGCGACTTCGCGTATTTCGGCCACGTCCGCGATTTTCTCGCCGACGTTGGCCCGGCCGAGGGCCTCGACGGAGAGATTCGTGTTTCGCTGACCGAGCCGACGTCCTCGTTGCAGCGGCGCGCGGCGCTCCTGGCGGAAACAATTTCCGCACTCGTAGACAGCGCCGGTGGCCACATCAGCCTGGTCGGCCACTCTTCCGGAGGACTTGACGCCCGGCTTTTGCTCACGCCCGGCATCTTGCTTCCGACAGCGGTGGACGTGGAGCGATGTGCGGCCCACGTGAATGCGGTGGTGAGCGTCGCTACGCCTCATTACGGTACGCCGCTCGCCCAGCACTTCAACACCCTTTTCGGACAGCAGCTTCTCGCCCTCCTGTCGCTGGCCACCCTCTACACGCTGCGCACCGGGCGGCTGCCGCTGGGCTTTGTCTTGCGCCTCGCCCGCCTGCTCCGGCGGCCCGATGCGCGGCCGGCCGGAGTCGTCGACCAGCTTTTCCTGCAGCTTCTCGGGGACTTCTCGGGCAAGCGGCGCCAGGCCATTGAGGACTTCTTTCGCACCGTCAGCAGCGACCGGGGGCTGGCAGGACAGCTGGCTCCAGCGACCATGGAGGCCTTCAACGCGGCCACCCCAAACCGTCCGGGCGTGCGCTACGGCTCGGTGGTGACCCGCGCTCGGCCCCCCGGTGTCCGTTCCCTCGTCGGAGCAGGGTTTGGGCCGTACGCACAGGCCACCCACGCCCTGTTTGCCGTGCTGTACCGCTTCGCGGCCGGGCGTCGCGGAGACCCGCCCACCCGACTGACGTCTGAACAGCTCGCGGCGCTCCACCGTGGCTATGGCCGGGTGCCGGACCACCGCGCCAATGACGGCATCGTCCCAACCCTGAGCCAGCTGTGGGGCGACGTGATTGCCGCCGTCTGGGCGGACCACCACGACGTCATCGGCCATTTTCACGGCAGAACGCATGTCCCGCGTCATTTTGACTGGGTGGCCTCGGGGACGGGCTTTGACCGGCCGCACTTCGAGGCGCTGTGGCGCAAAGTTGCCGCGTTCCTCGCACAGGCCGCGCCCAACCGCTAAGCGCTGGTCGCCACCGAGGCGTCTAGGGGCACCGGCCGTTTCCAATTCTTGCGGTGCCGGGAGAAGCGGTCCAGCGCGAGGTAGATGACCGGCGTCGTGAACAAGGTCAGCACCTGCGAGACGAGCAATCCGCCGACGATGCTGATGCCCAGCGGCTTTCGCAGCTCGGACCCCAGGCCCGTGCCGAGCGCGAGGGGGAGCGCCCCGAGCAGAGCGGCAGCGGTGGTCATCATGATTGGTCGAAAGCGGAGCATGCTCGCTCGGTAGATGGCCTCCCTGGGCGAGAGTCCCTCATCGCGCTCGGCCTCGATGGCGAAGTCGATCATCATGATGGCGTTCTTCTTGACGATTCCGATGAGCAGGATGATGCCGATGAGGCCGATGACGTTGAACTCGACATGGCACACCATCAACGCGAGCAGCGCCCCGACGCCGGCGGTCGGAAGTGTCGAGAGGATGGTGAGTGGGTGCACGTAACTCTCGTACAGCACGCCGAGCACAACGTAGACCGTGAGCAGCGCTAGCAAAATGAGCATCGGCTCGCTGGCCAAGGAGTCCTGGAAAGCCTGGGCGGTGCCCTGGAAGCCACCGATGACACTGGCCGGCATCCCGATGGACTGCTTGGCCTTCTGGATGGAGGCGACGGCGTCGCTGAGCGACTTTCCTGGTGCCAGATTGAAGGAGAGCGTGATCGACGGGAATTGGCCCTGGTGGTTGATGGCCAACGGGACGGTGCTTGGCCCGCGTTTGGTCACAGCGCCGAGGGGCACCAGACCTCCTGCCGCCGACCGGACGTACAGGTCGTCCAGCGCGTCGGGTGACTCGAGGTACTCCGGCTTCACCTCCAACACGACGCGGTACTGGTTGAGCTGGGTATAGCGGGTCGCGACCTGCCTCTGACCATAGGCGTCGTACAAGGTGTCGTCGATGAGCTTGGCCGAGATGCCCAGCCGGGACGCCGTGTCGCGGTCAATGTCCACGTCCAGTTCAAGACCGTTCGTTTGTTGGTCGGTTGCAACGTCGCGCAGGTCCGGCATCTTTTTCATCTCTGCGAGCAACCGCGGTGCCCAGATGCGCAGGACGTCTAGGTCTGCGGCCTGCAGCGTGTACTGGTATTGGGTGCGGGAGGAGCGGCCACCGATGCGCACGTCCTGACCCGACTGCAGGTACAGCGCGATGCCCTCGACTTGCGCAAGCCGGGGACGCAGCCAGGTGATGACATCATCTGCGGTTCGCTTCCGGGGAGGCCGGGGCTTCAAGTCGACGAAGACAAAGCCGGTATTGGTCGTTCCACTTCCGCCGATGAACGCCATGGCGTGCGCCACGTCCGGACTCGACTGCACCACCTGGTCAATCGCCTTTTGGCGGGTGCGCATGGTGAAGAACGAAACGTCTTGAGGGGCATCCGAGGTGCCAACCAAGAGGCCGTTGTCCTGCTGCGGGAAGAGCCCTTTGGGAATGAGAATGAACAGCACCACGGTCAAGCCCAACGCGAGGCCCACCACCGCCAGCATTAGGCGCCTGTGGCCGAGGACCCAGGTCAGGCCGCGACCGTAGGCGGCGAGCGTTGCGTCGAATGCCCGTTCCGACCAAACGTACAGCTTGCCGTGCTTCTTTTCCCCATGGCCCAAGAGGCGCGCGCTCATCATGGGCGTCAGCGTGAGGGAGACCACCATCGAGATGGCGATGGCCACGCTCAGGGTGACTGCGAACTCACGGAAGAGTCTCCCGACGACACCCTGCATCATCAGGATTGGGATGAAGACGGCCAACAACGACACCGTCATTGAGACGATGGTGAAACCGATTTGCCTCGCGCCCTTGATGGCGGCCGCCATCGGCTTCTCGCCAAGTTCCACGTAGCGCGCAATGTTCTCGGTAACGACGATGGCATCGTCGATGACGAATCCGGTCGCGATGGTCATCGCCATCAGCGATAGATTGTTCACGCTGTAGTTCAGCAGGTACATGACCCCGAAGGTGGAGACGAGCGACAGCGGCACGGCGACGCTCGGGATTGCCGTGGCGCGGAAGGACCGGAGGAAGGCGAAGACGACCAGAACCACCAGAAAGACACTCAGAACGAGAGTACGCTCCACGTCACGTACCGAACCGCGAATGGTCTGAGTGCGGTCGAGACACACTTCTTCCTTGATGGCCGGCGAAACCGAGCTCATCAGCGAGGGAAGAATGGCCTTCACGCGCTCGTTGGTGTCGATGATGTTCGCGCCCGGCTGGCGGCGGATGATGATGAGTACCGACCGCACGCCGTTGGTCCAGGCGGCAGTCCGGTTGTTTTCGACGTCGTCGAAAACGGTCGCAACATCCCCGAGCCGGACGATTGCGTTGCCGTTCTGCGCAATCACCAGAGGGCGAAAGGCATCGGCGTTGAAGAGCTGGTCGCTGGTCGCGAGTGAGAGGCTTTGGGCAGTTCCGTTGAGGCTGCCCTTGGGCTGGTCGATGGTGGCGACGCCGAGCGCAGTACGAACGTCCTCCAGGGTTAGCCCCACACCTGCCAGCGCAGCGGGGTCTACCTGCACGCGGACTGCTGGCTGCTGTCCACCCCCGACAGTGACTTGGCCAACGCCATGAACCTGGGAGATTTTCTGCGCGAGGATAGTAATCGCGGCGTCATAGACTTGTGCCAGAGGCAGCGTGTCTGAGGTGAGCGAAAGGATGAGAATGGGCGTGTCGGCCGGATTCACCTTTCGATAGTTGGGGCGGCTGGGCAGATTGGTAGGGAGCTCGCTCGCCGCGGCGTTGATGGCGGCCTGGACATCGCGTGCTGCCGCATCCACGTCGCGATTGAGGTCGAACTGCAAGGTGATGGAGGTGTTGCCAAGGGTGCTCGACGAGGTGATCTCGTTGATGCCGGCGATCCGACCAAAGCGCCGCTCGAGAGGCGTTGCCACCGCGGACGCCATCGTCTCCGGGCTCGCGCCAGGAAGGGCAGCGCTGACGCTGATCGCCGGAAAGTCGACTCGCGGCAGCGGCGCCATCGGGAGCTGGCTGTAGGCCGCGGCTCCGGCGAGGAGGAGCGCTGCGGCCAGCAGCGAGGTGGCGATCGGACGGCGGATGAAGGGTTCGGAAATGCTCACGGCGCAGGCTGGGGAGCTGGGGCGACGTTCGGAGCGCGACGCCGTTTGAGCCACTGCGCCAGCCGCTCCATGTAGAGGTAGATGACGGGCGTGGTGTACAGCGTCAGGATTTGCGAGATGAGAAGTCCGCCCACGATGGTGATGCCCAGGGGGCGACGCAACTCGGAGCCGGTTCCGGTGCCCAACGCCAATGGGACGCCGCCCAAGAGTGCCGCCAGCGACGTCATCATGATGGGCCGGAAGCGCAACAAGGAGGCCTCGAAGATGGAAGCGCGAGGGGACAGCCCCCGGTCGCGCTCCGCTTCGAGCGCGAAATCAATCATCATAATGGCGTTTTTCTTGACGATGCCGATGAGCAAGACGATGCCGATCAGCGCGATCACGCTGAACTCAATTCCGCACACCATGAGCGCGAGGAGCGCGCCGAGGCCTGCCGAAGGCAGGCTCGAGAGGATGGTGATGGGGTGAATGTAGCTCTCGTAGAGGACGCCGAGGACGATGTAGACGGTAATGAGCGCGGCCAGAATGAGAATGGGCTCGCTGGCAAGCGACTCGCCGAATGCCTGTGCCGTTCCGCTAAATGAAGCATGCAGGCCCGGCGGGATGTCCAGCTCGGCGGTGGCTTTGTCGATGGCTTGGACGGCATGCCCGAGCGCGACGTCGGGTGCAGTGTTGAAAGAGAGGGTCACCGCCGGGAATTGACCTTGGTGGGCGATGATGAGCGGGGACACCGTCCGCTTCATCTTGACAAAGGTCGACAGCGGGACTTGGTCCCCGGTGGGCGCCCGGACGTAAATTAATTTCAGGGCTTCTGGGCTTTGTTGGTACTCGGGCTCCACTTCGAGGATGACACGGTAGAGGTTGAGCTGGGTGTAGATGGTCGACACCATGCGCTGCCCGAAGGCGTCGTACAGAGTGTCGTCAATGGCTTGGGCGGAAATGCCAAGTCGGGAGGCCGTATCGCGGTCAATGACCAACGACGTGGTGAGGCCGCCGGCCTCTTGGTCGCTGGCAACGTCCTTCAACTGAGGCAGCGTCCGGAGCTTTGCCAGGACCAAGGGCGCCCAATGTGACAGCTCATCCGAGTCCGCGTCCTCAAGCGTGTACTGGAATTGGGTTCGACTAAAGCGGCTGTCAATCTGCAGGTCCTGCACCGCTTGCAAGTACACCGAAATCCCCTCAACCTCGGCGAGCTTCGGTTGGAGCCGATTGATGATGGTCTCGGCGTTGGCCTTCCGTTGGGCCCGAGGCTTGAGTGCGATGGAGAGCCGGCCGCTGTTGGTGGTGGGGTTAGTCCCATCCGCCCCGATGAATGAGGCGACGTTTTCGACCGCAGGGTCCTGCAAGACGACGTCGACCGCCGCCTGCTGAAGCTGCATCATCTTCTGGAAGGAAACGTCCGGAGCCGCTTGCGTGACGCCCAACAGCAGGCCTGTGTCCTGCTGGGGGAAAAAGCCCTTGGGAATCAGGACCGTGAGGACCACCGTCAGCAGGAACGTGCCAATGGTGACAAGCAGTGTCGCGAACTGGTGGTCGAGCACCCAGCTCAGCGTCCTCTTGTAGAAGGCCAGCATCGCCGAGACGCCGCGCTCTGACAGCTGGACAAGTCTGGGACGCTGGTTGAGCGGCTTCTCATGCTTGAGCATGTAGGCGCACATCATCGGCGTCAGGGTCAAGGAGAGCAGTGCCGAGACGGCGATGGCCACCGCCAGCGTCACAGCGAATTCACGAAACAACCGGCCGATGACGCCGCTCATGAAGAGCAGCGGGATGAGAACTGCCACCAAGGACACCGTCAACGAGACGATGGTGAAACCAATTTGCTTCGCGCCCTTGAGGGCCGCCTCGAAGGGACCATCGCCACTCTCGATGTAGCGCGCAATGTTCTCAATCATCACGATGGCGTCGTCCACGACGAAGCCGGTCGAGATGGTGAGCGCCATCAAAGAGAGGTTGTTCAAGCTGTAGCCAACGAGGTACATCACGCCAAACGTGCCGATCAACGACAGGGGCACGGTGACACTCGGGATGGCGGTGGCCCTGAGGTTCCCGAGAAAAAGAAAAATCACCGCCATCACTAGGAAGATGGTCAGCAACAAAGTGAATTCGACGTCATCCACTGAGGCGCGGACAGTCTCGGTGCGGTCGCTGAGAATCCGGATTTGAATACCCTGCGGCAATGAGGCTTGCAGGCGCGGGAGCAGGGCTTTTACCCGGTCAGCAACGGCGATGACGTTGGCGCCGGGCTGCCGTTGAACGTTGAGAATGATGGCCCGGTCCTGGTTTGACCATCCGGCAAGTTGGGCATTCTCCACCCCATCCACCACGTGCGCGATGTCCAGCAGACGGACCGGCGAGCCGTTGCGGTAGGCGATGATGATGGGTTGGTACGCGGCGGCCTTGAGGAGTTGGTCGTTGGTGGCCAGGGTGTATTCCTGGCGGGGTCCATCAAGCGCACCCTTGGGCTGGTTGACGTTTGCGGCGACCAGCGCGGCGCGCACATCCTCTAGGCTCAAGCCGGTTCCAGCCAGAGCCAAGGGGTCTACCTGCACTCGGACTGCCGGCTTTTGACCGCCATTGAGCGTCACCAGCCCCACGCCAGAGACCTGCGATATTTTCTGGGCGAGGATGGAGTCGGCGTAGTCGTCCACCTGGGCCAGGGGCATGGTGGTCGAACTGATGGCCATGGTGAGGATGGGCGAATCCGCAGGGTTGCTCTTGCTGTAGGTGGGTGGCGTTGGAAGCGTCGTGGGAAGCAGGTTGGAGGCGGCGTTGATGGCTGCCTGGACATCTTGCTCGGCCGCGTCGATGTTCCGGTCCAGGTCGAACTGAAGGGTTATTTGCGAGCTGGCCTCGCTGCTGACCGACGTCATTTGCGACAGCGACGGCATCTGGCCGAATTGGCGCTCGAGTGGCGTCGTCACCGCCGAGGCCATGGTCTCGGCGCTCGCGCCCGGAAGAGCAGTGGACACGACGATGGTCGGGTAATCCACCTGGGGAAGGGCGGAGATTGGAAGCTCGCGGAACGCGACCAGGCCGGCCAGCATCAACCCCACCATGAGGAGCGTGGTGGCCACTGGTCGTCGGATAAACGGCTCGGAAATGCTGTTCATGGCGCAGCGCCGGTTGACGACCCCACTTGGGTTCCAGACTTTTCCGGTGGACGCGCAATCACCTTGCTCCCTGGGCGAATCTGGTTCTGGCCATCGGTGACGACAACTTGCCCTGGCTTGACACCGCTGGTGAGCAGGGTCTCGTCACTTTGCGTGGACTCAATGACCACGGGCTGAACCGAGACGGTCGAGTCAGAGCCGACCACGTAGACGAACGTCCCCTTGGGACCGTGCTGAATGGCGGGCGTCGGGACGACGATGGCGTCTTTGCGGGTGGTCAGCAGGAGGCGGGCCTTCACGAACTGGTTGGGCCAGAGCACGGCCGTGGGGTTGGGGAAGACGGCCTTGAGGCGAATGGTGGCGGTGGTCTGGTTAATCTGGTTGTCGATCAGCAACACTTTGCCGGTTCCAAGTTTGGCCCCGCCAGCGCGGTCGAATGCGTCGACCGTCAACGCGCCCTTGGACATTCCCTCCGAAACCTCAGGCAGGTCGTCCTGGGGCAGCGTGAAGATGACGGCAATGGGGTCGAGCTGGGTGATGACGACGATGCCAGTGGTGTCAACGGCGTGGATGATGTTGCCGGGGTCCACCAGCCGAATGCCGGTGACGCCATCCACCGGCGAGATGATATGGGCGTACTCCAGGTTGAGCTTCGCCGTTTCCACTTGCGCCTTGTCGATCATCACCGTCGCGGCCAACTGATCGACCATGGACTGCTGGTCGGTGGCTTGCTGCACAGCAATGAGGTTCTGCTTGCTCAACTCGTCATAGCGCTTGAGGTTGAGCCTCGCGTTGACCAGGTTGGCCTGGTCCCGCGCAACGGTCGCTTCGGTCTGGTGGAGAGCGGCTTCGAACGGCCGGGGGTCGACCAGGGCAATCAGCTCGCCCTTTTTCACCCGTTGTCCTTCCACGAAAAACATCTTGTCCAGCCGTCCGTCGACCTGCGTCTTGACCGTCACGGTGTAGAGAGCCGTCACCGTGCCTAGCCCTTCGAGGTAAATGGGGACATCCTTCTGGACGACGTTGGCCACCGTGACCGGCACTGGCCGTACCTCCGCCACCGGCGCCTTGCTGCGAAAGCCCGGGTGTCCGGCGACTTGCCAGATGACGCCAGCCAGCAAGAGGATGCCGAGCCCGAGGAAGACCCACCGCGTTCTGGTTCCGCGCTTCGCTGGGGCCGCGACGGGGATCGCTGGTCCTTCACTGATTTCTGTTGTCATCGACGCCCCAATGCGGCGAGCAGCTGGGCGCGCGCCGTCGCAAGTGTGAATCGAGCCTGGACCAGTTGGGCCCCGGCACTGGTGGCAGCGACCTGCGCATCCCCCAGCTCGATGATGCTTCCGACCCCAGTCGCGTAGCGTTGTTCGGCGAGCCGGAGCTGCTCTTTGGCGTTCACCAACGCGTCCTGCGCGGCGACGAGGGCTTCTTTGCTGCCCAAGAGCGTGGCGTCTGCCTGCTCCACGTCGAAACGCACCTGCAACGCCTCGGCGGTCAGCTGGGCGTTGGCGTTGTTGAGGTTCGCCTGGGCCTGATGCACGAGGCCGGGCGTTTTCAACCCGTCGAAGAAGTTCCAGGAGATTTGGAGGCCAAAGTTCCAGGCTGGCCCGAGGTGGTCGAAGGCATCTCCCGTCTCGGCCACTGAACCAAAGAGCGAGATGCCAGGAAAGTAGTTGCCTCTCGCCGCACGCAAGGCCAGGTCCTGCGCGTCGACATTCTGCTGCTGAGAAGCGATTTCCGGCCGCTCGAGCAGTGCGGTCTTGGTCAGAGCCTCTACAGATTGGTTCTCACCCGCGAGTGGCGGAAGCTCTTCGCTGGCGACCTCGTAGTCCGTTCCCTGGACGACACCAATCGCTTGGTTCAGCGTGGCCTTGGCGATGACGTAGTTGTTGCGCGCCTGAATGAGGGCCACCCGCGCATTGGCAACGTCCGTGCGGGCCTGGGCGAGCGAGATTTCTGGCTGCGTGCCCACCTTGACGAACCCCTCGGTCTGCGTCTGGTGCTTGATTTCATTCGCCAGCGTCTCTTCTTGCACCTGGACCAGCCCCAGGTATGCCTGCGCCTGGAAGAAGGCCGTGCGCACCTTGAGGATGGTCTGCAGAACCGTCGCCTGCTCGGTCGCTTGGAGCGAGGCCACGGTCGCATTGGACGAGCGCAGCCGGTCGACGGTCTGAAAGTCCCAGACCAGCTGAGTACCATTCAAAGAGAAGGTGAAGTTATTGAAGGCCGATGTGCCCGCCACGCCGTTTCCGGTGCCGGTGCGACTGACGAGCCCGTAGCTGCGCTGGCCAACGGCACTTGCGTTCAGTTGGGGCAAAAGCCCCGACCGCGTCTGTTCCGCGATTCCTTGCGCGGCTCCGACAGTCGCTTGGGCCGAGAGGATGGTGGGCTGGAGTTCGAGCGCTTTGTTCACGGCGTCGTCCAGGTGCAGCACCGTCGGGGTTTGCGAGACGGGCTCCGCCTGGGCGATAGGCGAGAGGGCAATGGCAGTCGTCAGGCTAAACACGCAACCGGTGCGAAGCGCGGAGGGTAGGGCAAGCACGTTTGGACGCAGAGGGTAGGGCGGCAGCTGTCCCCGTGCCGACGGACCGTACGGGAGGCATCCCACCTCAGACGAGCGCCGCGCTGACTCTGACGAAGGGTGATCCATGAGCCTCCCTCAGCTCCGGCGTGGCCAGGCGGCGTCGGCGAGTAAACTGTCACGCACCGCCTGAACTCGGTCTCTGGAGACGGGCACCCTCACCCCTGCCGCGTCCCCGCCGAGTCCGGTGCCGACGAAAAGGCGCGTCTCCGTTCCATCGCGCTCCATTTCCTTCACGTGGGCGGTGTTCACCAGCCAGTTTCTGTGCACGCGCGTCAGGGCGCGGCCGAAGGAGACTTCAATGGCGCTGAGGGAGAGGTCCATGTCGAAGCGACCCGCCTGGGTGTGGACGAACGTCAGTCGGTCTGCAGCCTCGAACGCCCAGATTTCGGCGGGCTCCAGGAAGACGAGGTTTCGCTTTCGGCGCGCCACAATGCGCAGTGGGTTGGGAGAGGCTGGACGGGTGCGATGGCGCAGCACCAAGCGCTCGAGGCACTGCGCCACCCGCTCCTCGGTGAATGGCTTGAGCAGGTAATCCACCACTCCCAGGTCGAACGCCTCCAGCGCGTGCCGTTCGAACGCGGTCGCCAGGACAAAGAGCAGCCCTGGATGGCTTCGCGCGAGAGAGCGAACGAGCTCCAAGCCGGCGCGGTCCCCCGCCTCCGCAGCGAGCTGCACGTCCACGAAAACGACGTCCACCGACAGCCGCGACGAGCTCTGCAGCGCCTCGAGGGCTTCGTCCACGGTCGCGACCGCTCCCACCACGTCCGCAGAGTGCGAGGTCTGTAGCAGCTCGACCAGGTAGTTTCGGGCCGGCCACTCGTCCTCCACCACCAGTGCGCGAAGCGAGCTCACCCAACATCTCCGGGGCTGCCCGACGTTTCTGACTGCCGAGGCACGCGGACAATGGAGCGGGTGCCGTCCTCCGAGGACTCAAGGGACAGTTGCGCGCGCTCCGGATAGCGGAGCTCCAGACGCCGGAGCACCGACTTGAGGCCGAAGGCGCCTGAGCGGACAGTACCTCCCGAGAAGCCGGGGCCGTTGTCTTCCACCACGCAGGTCATCGCCTCGGCCCCGAGGCTGGTGTGAATGGTGACGCGGCCGCCACCGGCCCGCCGCAGGGCCCCGTGCTTGACCGCGTTCTCCACCAGCGGCTGAAGGAGTAGTCGAGGCAGCAGGATGTTGCGGGTGTCCTCGGCGATGTCCCAGCCGAACGTCAGGGAGCCTCGGTGTCGGGCTTCCAGAATCTCCGCGTAGCGGTGAAGCCAGGCCACTTGTGCCTCCAACGTCTGCATCTCGTCCTCGTCCCGGAGCGCGTCCCGGAGGAGGTCGCCCAGAGCGGCCAGGAGCCGCCGGGCCTCGCGCGGGTCCTCGGTCACCAGGCCGGCAATGGCGTTGAGCGTATTCAGCAAGAAGTGCGGTTCGAGGTGCGCCCTCAGCCGGGCGAGCTCGGCCGCCCCCCGCAGCTTGTCGGCCTCCAGCTGAACTTTGTCCCGTTCGAGAGAACGGATGCGCCCCAGCTCCACCACCGCCGGCAAGAGGAAGGCCAGACCCCACAGTCCGAAATGGCTCTGGGCATAGGTGACGCCGGAGAGCACTGAGCGCTCGAGCCTGGGAGGCGGGACCGCGGTCGACGTCAGGCGGAGGGCGGGGTAGCCCTGGATGGCCAGCCACCACAGCCCGCCGAAACCCGCGCCCACCACGCCGGCGACGAGGATGCCGGCGGCCACCAGACGTGCCGGTCCCGCTCGACGGCGGTAGCCGTAGCCGAAGACTGCAGAGAGCAGCAGCATGAGCGGCGGCATCTCCACCGCCAGGTAGAGAAGCTGGGATAGGGTGCGAGGCAGATCGCGGTTGGCCACGTACTGGGTGGCGACCTGCAGCAGCACGACGATGACCACGACGCCGATGCCGAGCAGTCGATGCCTGCCGCGGGGCAGGCCATGGTCGATGTCACGCGAGGTACTTTCCACGGCCACAGGCTAAACCTTCGGCGAGCCTGGCGCAGCAGGACGCCGCCGGTGGCCGGGAGCACGCCGCCGGTACGCGTGCGCTCACCCCTCGTCCCTCGAGCGCCCTTTGGCGCTCGGAGCCGAGGCCGCTGGAGATGAGGCACGGGCACGTGGGAGAGTCTCCCTTGAGGTCGGACGTTTAGTGGCGCACGCCCACGGCGCGGCCATGCAGCCAAGAGGGGATGACCAGCATGAGACGTTTCTGTCTGCTCGTGGTGACTGCACTCGCGTTGCCCCTGTCGGCGGCGCCGCCAACACCCACCGTGGCCATCAAAGCGGGGCATGTCCTGGACGTCGCCGCCCAGCGAGACCTGGGGCCGGCTTTCGTCGTGGTGTCCGGGGGACGCATCCGCGGCGTCGCCAAGGCGGCGCCGGCCGAGGCCACTGTCATAGACCTGTCCGACTACACGTTGATGCCAGGCTTCATCGACGCCCACACCCACGTGCTGCTCCAGGGGGATGCCACTTCTGCCGAATACGAAGAGCAGCTTCTGAAGGAGTCCTTGCCGTTCCGAGCGCTGCGCGCCACGCGGGCGATGCAAACGGCGCTTCTGCACGGTTTCACCACGCTGCGCGACATCGGCAACGAGGGTGCAGGCTTTGCGGACGTGGACTTGAAGCGAGCCGTTGCCGAGGGAATCATTTCCGGACCCCGACTCTTCGTCGCGACCAGGGCACTGGCGCCGACCGGCGCCTACCCCCTGCTTGGGTTTGCCTGGGAGCTGCAGATGCCACATGGCGTCGAGCTCTGCGATGGGCCTGAGGGCTGCCGGCGAGCCGTGCGCGACCAGCTGGCCCACGGGGCCGACTGGATAAAAGTGTATGCCGACCGGGGGTACTACCGGGCATCAGACGGGCAGATTCGCAGTCTCCCCAACTTCACGGTCGAGGAGATGACGGCCATCGTCGACCAGGCACACCGCAGCCGTCACAAGGTTGCCGCACACTCCATCACGCCGACTGGACATGCCATCGCCTTGGCGGCGGGCGTGGACTCCATTGAGCACGGGGACGTATTGGACGAGACCACGGTGAAGTTGATGGCTGAGCGCAAGGTGTACCTCTGCCCGACGCTGACGGTGACTGCCTATGTCGCCGGCCCGCGCAGCGTGTCCAATCCCATCTGGGACGAGCTGGCCAAGGTGGCGGACGCGTCCTTCCGCCGGGCGCTCGCCGCGGGTGTTCCCATCGCACTCGGCACGGACGCCGGGGGTTTCCCTTGGGACCAAATCAACCAAGCCGAGGAATTCCGGCGCTACGTCGCACTGGGCATGACGCCATGGCAGGCCTTACGCACCGGCACCGTCAACGCCGCCGCCCTGTTGGGCAAGGACGGAGAGCTCGGGACGCTGGCTCCCGGCGCCTTTGCCGACCTCGTGGCGATGCGCACCAACCCCTTGCAGGACATCAGCGCGACGGAGCACGTGGCCTTCGTGATGAAGGAGGGCGTGGTGGCGCTGCAGCCCGCCGCGAAGTGAGGCGTCGAACGGCCCCGGGGGCCCCCAGGGTGCTCGCAGAGGAGAAGAGCCGCCGCCACGTAGCCAGCTCCATCTCGAGTTCCGGCGCTCAGCCCTTCTAGGGCGGCTCGATGGTGATGAGGGCAACGCCCGTCACCGAGCCAGCCCCGAGCTCTGCCGTGAGGTAGGAAATGGTCGTGGCAGCCACGCTGGCCGGCGGCGTGAAAGAGGTCGTGGCCCCGACCGAGCTGCTGAGGGTGCCCGGGCCAGTGAGAATCCAGACGGGGATTCCCGTCGTGTCGACGAGGGTGGCAGTAAATTCGACGGCGCCACCGTCGGCCACCACAGTGACTGTCGGAGGGTTGACGAGCAGGGCGGGCACGGCGGGATTGACCGTGACGTCTGCGACGCCTTCGAAGCTGCCGGCCGTCGCGACGACCAAGACGGACGTGGTTGCCGCGACTTGTGTCGGCGGCGTGTACAGCGTCGCAGCGCCGCTCAAGGGACTGACGCTGCCGTCGCCCTCGACGCTCCAGGAGATGGCACCGGACACGCCGGAGAGCGCGGCCGTGAAGGTTACGCCAGCATCACCGGCGGTGACGGTTGCAGCCGCGGGGCTAATGGTGACACCTAGGAGCTGGTTGGAGCCGCCCCCAAGGCACCCGGCCACTGCAACCAGGAGGGTCAGCGACAGGCGCTTCGGGAACGTTGTCCCTCGCCTGTTTTCCATCCTGTCCCCCGTTTGGCCCTCAGCCAGGCGCGCCGAGGCTCTCGCCGGGAGCCCCCGGGTTTTCTCCGTAGCATGGGAGGGCTGAGCCGGCGAAGGAGCGGGTTGCAGGGCGGGCGAGTGGCCGTCGCTACTTCAAAACCGCCAGCTCAGCCTGGGTGAGGCTTGTGTCCTCGCGGTCGAAGTTCACCGGCAGCACCTGGGCCCAACGGATGGTGGCGGCGACAGCCTTTTTCCCAGCGCCCTCAGGACGCCGCTGCGCCTCCGGTGCTGGGCGCGACGGACGGGCGATTGCTTCCTGACTCATGCAAACAGCCTAGCGCTCGCTAACGCGATGCGCCAAAACTGAGGGCGGCTGGCAAAGTCGCGCCTATAAGTGGAACTGTCGAGGGCGCGCCGGCAGTCAGCGCCCGTGACGCTGTGGCGCCGAGGCCGGGGGGCGTCCTGCGCCCCCATCGCGCCGCGGGTGACGGCCGGAGGGGCCTCCGGAGAAGACACGCGTGCGGTGGGTGCGCGCATGGCGTCCCGGAGCCTGCCCCGCCGGGCGCGAGGAGACGCCGTGCGAGGGGCGGCGTGGCCCTGGGTCGAGCTGTCGGTCCGCCTGCTGCTTCAACTCGGCCTGAAAGGCTGGGGCGTCGCGGGGGACGGTGGCCTGCGGGACGCGGGCGCGGGTGAGGCGCTCGATGGCGAGCAGCAGCGGAGTCTCGTCGGGAGCCACGAAGCTGGAGGCTCGGCCGCTTGCGGCTGCCCGGGCGGTACGTCCAATGCGGTGGACGTAGTCCTCGGGGACGTGCGGCAAGTCGAAATTGACGACGTGGCCGATGTCCGCCACGTCGATGCCGCGTGCCGCAATATCCGTGGCCACCAGGACGCGGATACGGCCGCCGCGGAAGTCTTCCAGGGCGCGCTGGCGCTGCCCCTGCGAGCGGTCGGCATGAATCCGGTCGGTGCGGTGACCGGCGCGCTCGAGAGAACGGGCCAGCTTGTCGGCCCGTCGGCGCGTGCGCACGAAGACCAGCGTGCTGTCCTCGGAGGTGCTGAGCAAGGCCTGCAACAGGGCGGCCTTTTCCCCTTGGCCCACCCGGTACGCGGCTTGGCTGGCACGAGGCGCGGTGGTGCCCGAGCGAGCCACCTCCACGCGCACCGGCGAGCGAAGGTGCGTCCGAGCAAACTCGGCGACTTCGCCGGCCATGGTGGCGGAGAAGAGGAGCGTCTGCCGCTGTTTTGGAAGCTTCGCCATGACTCGACGCAGCTGTGGGGCAAAGCCCATGTCCAGCATTCGGTCCGCCTCGTCGAGGACCAGCATCTCGATGGTGTCCAGGCGCGCGGTGCCCGAGTCGAGGTGGTCAATCAGCCGGCCGGGCGTGGCGATGAGTAGCGGACGGCCCTCGCGCAGCGCTCGGCGCTGCCCTTCGATGCCGACCCCGCCGATGACGACCGCGGCCCGCATACGGGCTCCGCGCCCAAGGAGGTCGACCTGTTGGGAGATTTGCAGGGCGAGCTCGCGGGTAGGTGCCAGCACCAGCGCGCGAGTTCCCGTCTTCCCCCGCAGCCGCTCGAGCAACGGAAGCAGGTACGCGGCTGTCTTCCCCGTGCCGGTGGCGGCGCAGCCGATGACGTCAGCGCCCTTCAGCGCCGGTGGGATGGCCTGCGCTTGGATGGGCGTGGGCGTGGTGAATCCGGCCGCCGCCAGTGCGTGCAGTGAGGAAGGGGAAAGACCGAGGGTAGTGAACTCTGAAGCAGAGGCAGACTCTGTGGACACGAGTAGAGAACGACTTTCTGTCGAGCGGGGAGACCCGGCCGGACGGGAACACACGCACCAGCACGGCGCGGGAGGGCGCGGACGACGCAAACGGCGCGCTCCCGCGGTGCCCACCATGTAACAGCCCTGCCAAGCGAATGCCAGTCGCCGTCCCGAAGGCAGAGACAACTCGAGCGCGGAATTCCTCTCGGCCGTTAACGTCTCGCCCATGTTCGCGCTCTATGGGCTTGGGACTCTTCTGCTCGCGTCGCCCTTGGCGCCGGTGGACGCCTCTTCCTTCGAGCGGGAAACGGCCGCCTGGCACGCCCAGCGGGAGAAGCGCCTCGCCGCGGAGGATGGCTGGCTGACGCTGGTGGCGCTGTTGTGGTTGAAGGAAGGAGACAATGTCGCTGGCTCCTCAGCTGGCGCGTCGGTGCGGTTTCCTGCCAAGGCGCCTGCTCGGCTCGGAACGTTTCACCGCACAGGTGCGGCCGTCAGCTTTTCGCCTGAACCGGGCGCCGCGGTGACGACACTGGAGGGCAAGCGGTTTGGCGGCGGCGCCCTCGCCTCAGACGCGCAAGGGGCGCCGCAGGTACTCGAGTCGGGCGGCCTCCGTTTCTACGTCGTCGTCCGCGGCGACCGGGTGGGGCTCCGGGTGAAAGACCCCGAGGCCCCCCGGCGGCTCGCCTTTCATGGCATCCCCAGTTACCCAGCAGACCCCCGCTGGCGCATCGAAGCGCGCTGGGAGGCGGCGCCCACCGGCCGTGTCATCGCCGTCCCCAATGTCCTCGGCGAGGTGGACCACATGCCGGCTCCGGGCACGGCAGTCTTCACTGTTGAGGGGCGAGAGTACCGCTTGACGCCGGTGCTGGAGGAAGGGGAGTCCGACCTCTTCTTCGTTTTTGCCGACGCCACCAACCGCACCGAAACCTACGGCGCCGGGCGCTTCCTCTACGCAGAACCAGCGAAACGGGGGCGGGTGGTGCTGGACTTCAACCGTGCCTACAACCCCCCTTGTGCCTTTAGCGCCTACGCCACCTGCCCACTTCCGCCCAAACAAAACCGTCTCCCCATCTCCGTCACGGCGGGCGAGAAGCGCACAGCAGACCACTGAGTGCCGACGAGAACTTCGCCAGGCGTCGGTCGGACCTCCTAAGCTTCCCGGGGCGAGCAGCGTTCTGCCCCGGAGGGTTCATGCACCGCCGTTTTCTGCCGTCGCTGGTCCTGGCCGTTGCCTTGGTGACGCCAGTTGCCGCGCGAGCCGACTTTGGACTGCGAGCCGCCTACCTCGTCCCAATGTACGTCAACACCGGTGTGTCGCTGACGCCAGGGGCGTCCATCTACACCTATGGGGTTGGAAACCAGTGGTTGTCCAACCTCGACTTTTTGGCGAGCTGGTACCCGCTGAGTTGGGTTTCGGTCGACGTGGAAGGTCAGTTCAACCTGTCCGGGACCAGCTCGACGTACCCAATGACGGGCATCTACGTCGGCCCGGGCGTCACCTTTGACTTTCCGATGTTCCTCTATGCCCGAGTGGCGCTCCCCATTCAGGTGAGCGGGACCTCGTACGGCTCGCTCTCCACGCCGACGGCTTTCCTCCGCGCTGGCGGAGGGCTGAAACTCGACGTCTCTGTCATCCGGCTCTACCTGGAAGCAACTGCGGACTTCGCCTACGCCGGCAGTGGCATCACCTTTTTCAGTGCGAAGACCATCAACGTCGCTGCCGGCGTCTGGGTGAAATTCTAAGTCGCGCTCCACGGGTGGCGGTCTGCCGTTGGGGCGTGACCCAGGGAGAAACCGGCCTGTAGCAAAGCGGCCGTGAATTTTTTCGACCGGCCGAATGCGGCTAGAGATTGCCCTTGCGCCGAGGCGTTTCGCTTTGGGCTCCAGGGGGCAAGATGAGTGTCGCCATAGAGCGGGATGACTGGGCCGGGCTGCTCGAGGACAGCGAGGGGTTGGCCGAGCCTGCGCTGCTTGCTGGCCCTCTCGTCACGTCTCCCCCGCTGTTGGCTCCCCGGCAGGTGCTCGCCGGGCGCTTCACAATCATCCGGCTCATCGCTCGCGGCACCCTGGGCGTGGTGTACGAGGCGCGGGACGAGCAGCGGCAGATGCACGTCGCGGTCAAGACACTCCACCCGCGATTGGCCGCCGACTCGGCAGCGATGGACCGGCTGCGCAGCGAGGTCCTTTTGGCCCGGCGCCTCCGCCACCCGTCGGTGTGCCGTGTCTTCGAGGTCTACGCGCTGCGGACACCAGCTGGAGAGCCGTTGCACTTTCTCACCCGGCAGCTTCTTTCCGGGGCGTCGCTGGCCGAACGGATGGCGCGCCGGGGGCCGTTTGAGGAGGAAGAGGCTCTACCGCTGGTGTGCGAGATGGTGGACGCCCTCGCGGAGGCCCACGCCCTGGCGCTGGTGCACCGGGACTTCAAGCCCTCCAACGTGCTGCTGGTTCCGCCCGAAGAGGGCTCCATCGCCGAGCGGGTGGTGGTGACCGACTTCGGCATCGCCCGCGCGCTGTTGCCGGACCGGCGCCGCACCGAGCCGCTGCCGGCGCTGGCAGTGGACCTCCTCGACTCACTCGACCATCTGGCCCCGGAGCAGCTGAGCGGCGGTCCGGTGGGCCCAGCGGCGGACGTGTATTCGCTGGGGGTGGTGCTCCACCAGATGATGACCGGACGGTTGCCGGCAGTTCACCCGTTGGGGCCGCTGGCGGACTCCTCGGTGGTTCCGCCAGTGGCGCTGGTGCCCGAGCTCTCGGCACGTTGGAACGACACCATCCTGCGCTGCCTGGAACGGACCCCCGGTCGCCGCTTCCAGGACGCGCGAGAGATTGCGCGGGAGCTGGCTCAGTAAGTCAAAGAGCCGGTGAGGCCCAGGTCGGCGGTGAAACCGGTGGCGGACGCAGTGACGCCGCCGTCGGCGACCGCCGTGCCGGTCGCATCGGAAAAGCTGCCGGTGCCGCCGCTGTAAGTGAAGGTGCCGCCCACCGTGATGGGCTGGGTGAGGTCGGTCATTCCGGCATCGGTGCAGCCGACGTCTGCCTCGCCGCTGAAGGTGGAGTTGATGTAGGCGCTCCCCTGAATCCATTGCGCTGAAATGGCGACCGGGGTGTTGCCACAGGCGCCGATGTTGACGGTCAGCCCCGCGTCCAGCGTGTATTGGCCTGCGGGGCCAAGGTTACACGGACCGGACAGTAATATGACGTGCGGGTCGACGGTGCTGAAGGCCGCACCCAATGGGCCGCAGCTTCCGCTGATGGAATACGTCGTCGGGCCACTGCTGCAGGCCACCACCACCAGAGCTGCGGCGAGCGCGAAGCCCACCACCACAGAAGTCTTCCTCATTCGCTGACCCTCCCTCGACTTCGGGGGCACCCGAGGCGCCCGTCGGTTTACGCCGGCCCGGAAGGCGGACCCTAGCATTGGCTGGCTGGCTCCGCGGGCGAGAAGTGAGCCCCCGGTGGGTGCTGGCCGAGGTGCGTGTCGGCTACGTCCCGGTCTGCTGCTGCGCCGTCCGGCTTCGGCGGGGTGCAGCCGCCGTGAGGTGGTAGCGCTTGGCGGCCGACTCGAGAATTCGCTCCACCAGCTGGGTGTAAGACCAGCCCCGGTCTGCCGCGGCCATCGCCAGCTCGCCGCGCTTCTCGAGGTAGGGATTGGGATTGGCCTCGAGAATGTAGGCCTCCCCGGTGCGGGCGATGCGAAAGTCCAGACGGGCGTAGTCGCGAAGCTTCAGCGCTCGGTAGGCGAGCCGAGCCGCTCGCTCGATTCGGGCGCGGAGCTCGTCGGAGAGGTCCCGGGCCATGACCAACCGCGGGCTGCCTTCGGTCTCTGGGGCAAATTTCACTTCCCGGTCCGAGACGCGTGGCTGGGCCGCAGACCAGTTGCCAAAGTCCATCTCCACAATGGGGAGCATCTCTGGGGCGGCACTCGGGCCGACCAGTCCCACGTACACCTCACGCCCCTCGATGAATTCCTCGGCCAGCGCCTCGTCCTGCAAGTCGTCGCGGATGTCTCGCACCCGCTCGGTCAGCTCTTGCCAATTCTGGACCACCGAGTGACGGCCGATGCCGATGGAAGCGTCCGAGCGCGCCGGCTTGACGATGAGCGGAAAGCGCAGCGTGCCTTTGGTCTCGAAGGTGTCGTTTTCGAAGGTGGCGAAATTCGCCGTCCGGACCTCATGGAACTCGAGAATCTGTTTGGTGAGCACCTTGTCCTGGGCGAGCAAGAGGCCGGCCGTGCCGCTTCCGGTGAACTTCAGCTGCGCCAGCTCCATCAGCGCGGCGATGTTCACCTCCATCCGGTAGTCCTCGGCGAAGGTTTCGCAGAGGTTGAAGACCAAGTCGCATTTGCTCTTCTGAACGTCCCGGAGAATTTCCTGCACGCGGTCGTCGACGCCGACCTTGGTCACCTGATGGCCGAGCTCCTGGCAAGCCTCCACCACCTCGGTGACGACTGGGTCGAGTTCCTCACCCTTCGGCTGGTAGTGGAGAACCGCGAGCTTCAGCGGCGGAAGTGGCATGCGCGAGCGAAGAGGATACACGGCCCTCGACCGCGAAGCCAACGCGAAGCGGCGCCTCAGTCGGCGTCGAAGAGTCGACCGGTGTAAAGGTCGTTCATCGCCAGCGCCGTCACCAGCGAGCTCGCCCGGGTGATGTAGGCCGACACACGGTCGGCGAGTGCGGTGAGCTTGAGCTGTCCGGTGCGTGCGATGAGATGGTCGACGACGCTGCGCACCACCGCGCGCTGCACGCCGGTGTACTGCGATGCCGCCTGGATGAGGGTCTGCCGCTCGTCGGTGAGCAGCTGCGACGCGGCCAGCGGCGCCGCCCCTGGCGGCTCGAAGAGCAGAAACAGCTCCTGGTCCAGCTTCTCGCCAATCTCCAGGTCAGCGCGTTCGGTGAGCTCGCGCGAACGGTAGTAGTCGGCGACCGTCTCCTCCATCTGGTCGGCGTCGACGTCGTGCGTCTCGAGGTGCACTTCGGTCGGCTTGTGACCCAGTTCCTGGGCCAGCGCGTCCACGTAGGTGAGCTTCTTGAGCGCCGGCCAGTTTCGGTAGCGGTGGCGCCAATCCAGACCAGGCGTCAGCCACACCGCAAACGTCTCGGCGAAGTCCTCGTCCGGGTGCTTCTGCGCGTACCAGCCGGGGATGTGGTTGACGTACCGACGGCTGAAGGGTTTGGGCTTGTACTCTTCGTTGTAAGGCTGGTGGTAGTCGCCGAAGAGCTGCTTCCAAGCCGGCGTGTCGTAGAGGCGGTAGGCGTAGGCGAAGGCGTGCCCTGCCTCGTGGCGCAGGTACATGAGAATGTCACGCTCGCTCTCCACGCCGCCCCCCAGCTCCCCCTCAATGGACTGCAACTGCGGGTTCGCCAGGTAGAACGGGATGCCGATGACCGGGATGCCGTCCGGGCAGCCCCACTCGTCGGAGAGGTAGCACTGCGGTCGCAAGTCGATGCCTTTGGCCTCGAGCTCGGCGTAGAGCTGCTGGATGAGCCGCTCCAGCGGGGTGCCGGCCAGCTGTAGCTGGAGGTCCTTGATGCGGGCCTTGAGCAGCGCCTGGCGTTCCGGGCGCAGCGGTTCCTTGGCCCGCTCCGGCTGGACCGGGCGCTCGTGAAACGAGGAGCTCGGGGCGGGCGGGGCCTGGACGACCGGGGCGGCAGAGGAGGCGAAGGACACGGGAAACAGAACGTATACGTCCTGCGCCACGCGGTGCTTGTGAGCATTTTTCTCCCCGGCAAGGTGCGTCTTTTCAATGGGTTACAGGCTCGCCTGAGTGTCGACTAGGCGTCAGCCCGCGGATTGACACCCCCTGGGTGGCCGTGGCCACATCCCCTGGCCGTACATCGCGTAGGGGAGCCCCGGAAGCCGGGCTGAGACGGCGCGCAGGCGCCGGACCCTTCGAACCTGAACCGGGTTATGCCGGCGGAGGAAACGCAAAGCCATGGGTCGCAAGAAACTCACCGTCGATACGGCTGCGCTGGCCGGCATTACCCAGGGCCCGCTGCCTGCCTCACGCAAAACGTACCTGCGTGGCACCCTGTACCCGGACATCCGAGTGCCAGTGCGCGAAATTGCCCAGACACCCACCCGCGTCGGCCACGGCGCTGACAGCCGGGAGACGCCCAATCCCCCGGTGAGCGTTTACGACGCGAGCGGTCCCTACACGGACGCTCTGGCGTCCATCGACTTGCGGGCCGGACTGCCTGCGCCTCGTCGCGGCTGGACGCTGGGCCGCGGAGACGTGGAAGAGCGTGGACGGCTGGGGAGCCTGACGGCGCGAATGCACGAGGAGGACGCGCGGCTGGCCGGGCTTCGCTTTCCGCACCGGCGCCGCCCGCTGGTGGCCAAGCCGGGGCGCAACGTCACCCAACTCCACTACGCGCGCGCCGGCGTTGTGACGCCGGAGATGGAGGCCGTGGCTCTGCGGGAAAACCTGGCCGCCGAGGCGTCCTTGGCGGCCCAGCACCCGGGCCACTCCTGGGGAGCCTCCATTCCCAGAGAAATGACGCCCGAATTCGTGCGCTCCGAGGTGGCGCGCGGCCGCGCCATCATCCCGGCCAACGTCAACCATCCGGAGCTCGAGCCGATGGTCATCGGCCGGAACTTCCTCGTCAAAATCAACGCCAACATCGGCAACTCCGCGGTCACCTCCTCCATCGAGGAGGAGGTGGAGAAGCTGGTGTGGGCCATCCGCTGGGGCGCCGACACGGTGATGGACCTCTCCACCGGGCCGCACATTCACGAGACGCGGGAGTGGATTTTGCGCAACAGTCCCGTTCCCATCGGCACCGTGCCCATTTACCAGGCGCTCGAGAAGGTGGACGGCCGGGCCGAGGAGCTGAGCTGGGAGCTCTTCCGCGACACCCTCATCGAGCAGGCCGAGCAGGGAGTGGACTACTTCACCATCCACGCCGGCGTCCGGCTCCCCTTCATCCCGCTCACCGCCACCCGGGTCACCGGCATTGTCAGCCGGGGGGGCAGCATTCTCGCCAAGTGGTGCCTGGCCCACCACCAGGAGAATTTCCTCTACACCCACTTCGAGGACATTTGCGACATTCTGCGGGCCTACGACGTCAGCTTCTCGCTCGGAGACGGGTTGCGGCCAGGCAGCATCGCCGACGCCAACGACCGGGCGCAATTCGCTGAGTTGGAGACGCTGGGAGAGTTGACCCGCGTCGCCTGGAAGCACGAGGTGCAGGTGATGGTGGAGGGCCCGGGCCATGTCCCGATGCACCTGGTGCAGGAAAATATGACGCGACAGCTGGCAGCCTGCGATGAGGCGCCGTTCTACACGCTCGGGCCGCTCACCACGGACATCGCCCCCGGCTATGACCATTTCACCAGCGGCATTGGCGCGGCGATGATTGGCTGGTTCGGGACGGCGATGCTTTGCTACGTGACGCCCAAGGAGCACCTCGGGCTACCCGACCGCGACGACGTGAAGGAAGGCGTCATCGTCTACAAAATCGCCGCCCACGCTGCGGACCTGGCCAAGGGCCACCCTGGAGCGCAGGCCCGGGACAATGCGCTGAGCAAGGCCCGCTTCGAGTTTCGCTGGGAAGACCAGTTCAACCTCTCGCTCGACCCAGAGCGGGCGCGGGCGTTCCACGACGCGACTCTCCCGGCCGAAGGGGCCAAGGTGGCGCACTTCTGCTCCATGTGCGGGCCCCACTTCTGTTCCATGCGAATTACCCAGGACGTTCGCGCCTACGCCGCCGCAAAGGGGGTGGAGGAGGCCGAGGCGCTGGCCGAAGGGTTGAAAGAGAAGAGCGAGGAATTTCGCGCCGGCGGAGCCGAGCTCTACCGCTGAGCGACTTGGGGGAGGGCCTCGAGGGCAACCTCTAGACTGCGCTCCGCCTCGTCTGCGGCCCGAGCAATGTCCTGGGGCGCCCGGGCCCGCGCCTGGGCCATGTCGAGGCGAATTTTCCGTAGGCCGTCCACCCCAATGTCGGCGAAGGCGCGAACCACCTCAGGGTCGAACTGCGAGCCAGCGCAGCGCTGCACCTCGGCCATGGCGTTCTCAAAGGACGTTGCCTTGCGGTAGGGGCGGTCCGACGTCATCGCGTCCAGGGTGTCCGCCACGGCGAAAATGCGGGCGCCGATGTGGATTTCTTCGCCGCGGAGCTGTCTTGGGTAGCCACCGCCGTCGAAGCGCTCCTGGTGCGACAACACAATGGTGGCGGGCGTGGCCAAAAAAGGGATGGACTGAATCATCTGGTAGCCGATGTCCGGGTGCTTGCGCATCTCCCCCCATTCATCCGGAGTCAGTTTCCCCGGCTTGAGCAGGACCGCATCCGGGACACCGATTTTCCCGACGTCATGCAGCAGAGCCCCGCGTCCGAGCTCCTCCAAATCGGGTCCCTGCATCGAGAGGCGCTCGGCGATGGCGGTGGTGTACTTCACCACGCGCTGACTGTGGTCCGACGTCTCGTGCTCGCGGGCATCCAGAGCAGCCACCAGCGCGAGCAGCGTGTTTTGGTAGGTCTGCGCGATGTCCTTGAAGGCGCTGCGCAGCTCGGCGGTGCGGTCGCGCACCTTGCGCTCCAGCTTCTTCTGGTAGCGCTTTCGCGCCAGCTCGATGCGGCGCTTGGCCAGCGCCCGCTCGATGGCTCGGATGAGGTCCGTCAGCTTGGGGGGCTTGAGGAGGTAGTCGACTGCCCCTCGGCGCAGGCAGTCCACCGCCGCCTCGGTGTCTCCGTAGCCGGTCAACATCACCACCGCGGTCTCCGGGTGGCGCTCGCGGAAGGCTTCCAGGAGCCAAATCCCGTCGCGCCCCGGCATCTTCATGTCGCTGATGACGAGCGGCGGAGCCTCCTGGGCGGCGACCTCCAGGGCCTCTTCGGCACCGGCGGCCGTCCGGCACTCGTAGCCTTCTTCCTGAAGCAGCACGCTGATGACGTCCCGGACCGAAGCGTCATCATCAACGATGAGGATGCGCGTCGGCGCTGCGAGAGTCTCCACGAAAGCCATCCTAGGGGGGCTCCTGGGCCTTGACCACGGGGCGGGGACGCCCCAGGGGGTCGAGTCGACTCCAGAGAGAGACACCTTTCAAGTAATTCCCGGTCGGTCCCACCGGAACGGCTCGAGTGGCAGCGACGGCGTGCGCTCGAAGACGGCTTGGGTGAGCAGCTCGGCGGTGACGGGAGCCAGAAGGATGCCATTGCGGAAATGTCCGCTGGCAAGGAAGAGGCCGGGAAGGGGGCCTGGCCCGAGCACGGGGAGCCGGTCCTCGGTGAAGGGGCGGAGTCCTGCCCACATCTCCACCACCGGAAGCGGGGCCAGTCCGGGAGCGAGCTCCAGCGCCAGGGCCAGAATGTGCTTCAGCCCGGCGGCGGTGACTTCCTTGGCAAAGCCCTCAAACTCGAGCGTGCTTCCGGCCAGCAGGTGGCCGTCGGCCCGGGGGACCAGGTAGCCCTGGTCCGAGAAAACCACCCGCTCGAGCAACGGAAGCCGCGCGCGCAACATCACCATTTGTCCCCGCGCCGGCCGCACCTGGCGAGGCGACAGGCCGCAGCCAGGCACCAGCCCCGTCCAGGCGCCGGCAGCCACTACCACCGCGTCAGAGACAAGCGGGGCCCCGTCCACATCAACGCCGCCAGCCCGGCCAGCGTGCTCGAGCAGGGCACGCACATGGCCCGAGACAAAGCGGACGCCCGAGCGTGCCGCCGCCATGGACAGGGCACGCATTAAGAGCCGGTTGTCCACCGAGGCGTCGCCTGGAAAGTGGGCCGCGCCGTGGAGAGCCGGGTTGAGCCCCGGCTCGAGGCGCAAAGCGGCGCTCGGCTCGAGCAGCTCGGCCGACAATCCGAGGCTGGCCTGTAGCGCGACGCGACCTCGCAGCCGCTCGAGCGAGCCCTGGGAGAATGCAGCATGCAACACGCCCAAGGGCCGAAACCCCACCCGAATGCCCGACAGCGCCTCCACCTCCTCGACGAAGCTCGGGTACAACGCCCGGCTGCGTAGGCACAGCGACAGGAAGGTGCCCGGTCCCTCGGACTCGGCCTGCGGCGCGAGGATGCCGGCGGCGGCGCTCGAGGCCTCGGCCCCGGGAACGCTGCGCTCCACCACGGTGACTTGGGCACCGGCCTTCGCCAGCCGGAGCGCCACCGCGCAGCCCACCAGCCCTCCACCCACCACCACCACGTCCATCAGGGACTCCCCCGCCCTTTCAACCACACCTCCGGCGAAACGACCCGCGCCCGGGTGGGCAGTTGCCGGTGGGTGCGCCAGAGGAAATGCAGGGACGCGGCCAGTGCCAGCACCATCAGCACCAGCGTCCGCAGCGGGAAGCGCGGCGGCGGGGAAACGGTGGGGGGCCTGGTGTGCAGTGGCTGCATGGTGGGGTTGCCGGGCTGCTCCTTGATCACGCTGCAACGGAGGGTTATCCCCCCGGCGCCCCTTGTTGTGGAAACGGGGCGGAGGAGTCCACCTTGGCTGACAATTACGACGTGGTCATCATCGGCTCCGGCCCGGGCGGCTACGTGGCAGCCATCCGCGCCGGTCAGCTGGGCCTGAAGACGGCCATCATCGAGAAGGACAAGCGGCTGGGCGGAACGTGCCTGCACCGGGGGTGCATCCCCACCAAGTCCCTGCTTTGGACCGCCGAGCTGTGGGCGCACGTGCTGCACGCGGCCGAGTTCGGCATCGACCTGCAGAGCCCGGTGGTGAACTGGGCGCAAGCGATGAAGCACAAGAGCAAGGTGGTCACCAAGGGTGCCGACGGCATCGACTACCTGATGAAAAAGAACAAGGTTCAGGTCTTCAAAGGCACTGGCCGCATCTCCGGCAAGGGGAAAGTGGAAGTCACCCTTGCCAGCGGCGAGAAGCAAACGCTCGAGGCCAAGAAAACCATTCTCGCCTCGGGCAGCGTGCCCAAGTCGCTGCCCACCATCCCGGTGGACCACAAGCTGGTCTTCAACTCCGACTCCATTCTCGAGCTCGAGAAGCTCCCCGAGAGCATCATTGTGGTAGGCGCCGGCGCCGTGGGGTGTGAGTTCGCCTCCATCTTTGCGCACGTCGGCTGCAAAACGACCCTCCTCGAGTTCCTCCCGCACCTGCTGCCCATCGAAGACGAGGACATCAGCAAGGAGTTCGAGAAGCAGTACCGAAAGCGGAAAATCGACTTCGAAGTCTCGGCGCGGGTGGACAAGGTGGAGCCAGCCGGCAAGGGGGTGCGGGTGACGATGCAGACCCCGTCTGGCGTCAAGACGCTCGACGCGTCCATTCTGCTGTCGGCGGTTGGTCGGGCCCCGGTCACCGACGGTATTGGCCTGGAAAACACCAACATCAAGCTGGACAAGGGCTTCATCCCCACCGACGGGCTGATGCGCACCACCGAGCCCGGCGTGTACGCCATCGGCGACGTGGTCGCGACACCCATGCTGGCGCACGTGGCCTCGGCCGAGGGCATCCTGGCGGTGGAGCACCTGGCCGGCAAGGAGGTGACGCCCATCAACTATGACCTCGTCCCCAACGCCACATACTGCTACCCCGAAGTGGCGAGCGTCGGGCTCACCGAGAAAAAGGCGCGTGAGCGCGGCTACGACGTCAAGACTGGCACCTTCCCCTTCAGTGCCATCACCAAGGCCTCCATTTCCGACGAGCAGGGCCTGGGCTTTTGCAAAGTGGTGTCGGAGAAGAAGTATGACGAGGTGCTCGGTGTGCACTTGATTGGCCCGCACGCCACAGAGCTCCTGGCGGAGGCTTGTGTGGCTTTGCGGCTGGAGACCACCACCGAGGAGCTCGGCCGGACCATCCACGCCCACCCAACCCTCTCTGAGATTGTCCACGAGACGGCGGAGATGACGCTTGGGCACCCCATCCACATTTGAAGCCGGGCGGCTCGGGACCGGCCACCCGTTTCGTGTCGGGCGCCCGGAGGGACGTTAAGCTGGTGCCAGCGGAGTCCCATGGCCACGCCTGACCGTTTCCCCCTGCCGCAAGCCCCACAGACGCACAAGCCGGACTGGCTGAAGGTGCGGCTGCCACACGGCGAGGGCTACGAGCGGGTGAAGGCCATCGTCCGCCAGACGAAGCTGGCCACCGTCTGCGAGGAGGCCCGCTGCCCCAACATCGCCGAGTGCTGGGGTGGGGGGACGGCCACCGTCATGCTGATGGGGGAGGTGTGCACCCGGGCGTGCCGCTTCTGCCACGTCAAGGTGGGGGCTCCCTTGCCCCTCGACCCGGAGGAGCCCGAGCAGCTGGCCCGGGCGGTGCGGGAGCTGGGGCTCAAATACATTGTGGTGACGTCGGTCAACCGGGATGACCGCCCGGACGGTGGCGCCGGCCACTTCGCGGCCGCCATCCGCGCGCTGCGCCGCGAGAGCCCGGCCACCACCGTGGAGGTGCTCATCCCCGACTTCCAGGGAGTGGAGCGAGACCTGGCCACGGTGGCGGAGGCACGTCCCCACGTGGTTGCCCACAACATTGAAACCGTCGAGCGGCTGACGCCCACCGTCCGCGACCGGCGGGCTGGCTACCAGCAGTCGCTGCGAGTGCTGGCCCACCTGAAGGGTCGGCCGGAGCAGCTCTACACCAAGAGCTCGGTGATGGTGGGCCTTGGCGAGACGGACGCCGAGTTGCAGCAGACCTTCCGGCAACTCCGCGAGGCAGGCGTGGACGTGCTGACGCTTGGGCAGTACCTGCAGCCTTCGCAGTACCACCTCCGGGTGGCGCGTTTCGTGTCCCCGGCGCAATTCGACAGCTACCGACAGGCCGCCGCGGAGATGGGCTTTCTCTACGTTGCGGCAGGTCCCCTGGTACGCTCCAGCTACCGTGCGGCGGAGTTCTTCCTCCAAGGCTTGATGGAGCAGGGGCGCCACGCCTGACGTTCACCCGCTGAAATGCTGGGAGCCGCTTTGGCCACCTTCGACTTCAAGCTTCCGGACCTCGGCGAAGGCGTCGTGGAGGGAGAGATTGTGCAGTGGCTGGTGGCCCCGGGTGACGTCGTCACCGAGGACCAGGGCCTGGTGGAGCTCATGACGGACAAGGCCACCGTCACCGTACCCACCCCGCGCGGCGGCCGGGTGCTGTCCGTGCACGGCAAGGTGGGCGAAATGGCCAAAGTGCACACGCTGCTGGTCAGCCTCGAAGTCGAGGCGGGGGCACCTCTGGCGAGTGTGCCGAAGCCCGAAGCACCGCCCGCGAGCAAGAGCGTCGCCCCCGCCGCCCCGGCCCCGCGCGAGGCGGCGAAGGTGCTGGCCACCCCGGTGACGCGCCGCATGGCGCGCGAGCACGGCATTGACCTCGGGGGCATTTCCGGAAGCGGTCCACAGGGTCGAGTGCTGAAGGCGGACTTGGTGGCAGCGCTCGAGAGCGGTCCCGTGTCGGCACCGGCACTGCGAGAGGGCCCGAAGCTGGTGCCGCTGCATCGCTCCGCGACGGACGAGCGCATCCCGCTTCGGGGCCTGCGGAAGAAAATTGCCGAGAAGATGGTGCGCAGCAAATTCACCGCACCGCACTCCACCTTCGTCGAGGAGGTGGACTTCACCGAGTTGGTCCGCCTGCGCAAGCGGCTGAACGAGTCCCTGGCCGGCGCCGGAGAGGCGACCCGGCTGTCCTTCTTGCCCTTCTTCTGCAAGGCCCTCCTGCCGGTGATGCACCGTTTTCCCAGCCTCAACGCCAACTTCGACGACGCTGCCCAGGAGCTGGTGATGCGGGGCGCCTACAACTTCGGAATTGCCGCCTCCACCGACGACGGGCTCACCGTCCCGGTGGTGAAGGACGTCGACCGGCTCACCTTGCGTCAGCTGGCCTCGGAGATAGGCCGTCTCGCCGAGGCGGCGCGCACCAAGCAGCTCAAGATGGACGAGCTGTCCGGCGGGACCTTCACCATCACCTCGCTGGGGATGGCCGGTGGCCTCTTCGCCACCCCCATCATCAACTACCCGGAGGTGGCCATTCTCGGCATCCACCGCATCCGTCGACGACCGGTGGTGGTGGACGAGCAAGTCGTCATCCGAGACATGGGCAACGTCTCCCTCTCCTTCGACCACCGTGTCATCGACGGGCTGGTGGCGGCCGACGCCACCTACGCCCTCATCCACCACCTCGAACGGCCGGAGACGCTGTTCCTGGACATGGCGTGACAGCAGCGTTGCCGTGCCCGATGACGTCCGACAGTTGGTGATGTCCGCCCAGTCCGCCGAGGGCTCCGGGGACCTCCGGCTGGCGCAAGAGCTGCTCGAGCAGGCGGCGAGGGCCTGCGAGGCGGGCGGCCGTGGGGCCCGCGCCCAACAGCTTCGCCGGCACGCACGCCGGCTCGCCGAGACGCTTCCAGGAGACAGAAGCCGCCCCTTCCTGGAGCGGGCTCCCGTGCTGGCGGACGCGAGTCAGGCTGCCTGGTGCAGCTTCTGCTGTCGTCCCAGC
>JBKQJL010000064.1:0-24082 GCA_052147975.1 Myxococcaceae bacterium | reverse complement strand
CATCCTTTTGGCCCGCTATGGGCCTGACTTCGGTGCGGCTCTCAAGGAGGCAATGCGAGCCTTGAGCGCACAGGAGCGAAGCCTCCTCAAGCTTCACTTCATTGACGGGTTGAGCTTCAACCAAATCGGCGCCGTCTACCAGGTGAACAAATCCACCATCTCGAGGCGCCTGAGCCATGCCCGAGAGAGGCTCCTGGCGACGACGCGGGCGCTGCTGGAGCAGCGCTTCCACCTCGGCGCCCCCGAGTTGGAGAGTCTGCTGCGGCTGCTGGGCCCGGAGCTGGCGCTCAGCCTCACGTCGGTGTTGGCTCCCACCTCCCGGGAAAGCACCTGAGCCTGGTGCTTGGCCGGCGGCAGAACGGCCATCCACCCGCCGTGTTTCCTCGACTTCACAACGCACCCGAGGCGATGCTTGGGAGTTTCCCCGGAGGACGTACCCCCTTTGACTGGCAAACGCTTGAGACTGGCCCTGGCCGTGCTTCCCGCACTCGCAGCCGTGGGGTGCAACACCGGCGGCATCAGCGAAAACGACTACACCTGCAACGGCTTCTGCAACGGAGAGCCGCTCCCAGCGCTCATCATCCAAGCGCCAGACCCAGGCACGGCCTGCACCGAATTCTTGGAGAATTGTCGGGGCGCGGGGACCTGCACCAGCTGCAGCTGACAGCTGGCGCCCTCGCGCGGCGCAGCTCGCGGCCAGGGTGAGGCGCCCGACAGTTGGCAAGCCCAGAGAGACGCCTCTTCGAGGACGTTGCCTCCACTTCCTGCTCTAGACTTTGCCTTCCATGGACAGCCGGCGCTTCGACGTCCTGCTTTACGGTGCGGGCGGCTTCACTGGCCGACAGACGGTGGCCTACTTCGCCTCCCATGCGCCTGTCGGGTTGCGCTGGGCAGTGGCGGGCCGAACCCTCGCCAACGTCGAAGCAGCCCTGGGTGCTGCCCTTGGCCCCTCCCGGCCGGTGGAGGTGCTGCAGGCCGACAGCCGAGACCAGGCCTCGGTGGACGCCGCCGTCTCCGCCGCGCGCGTCGTCTTGAGCACGGCTGGACCGTTCGCGCTCTACGGGAGCAGCGTCGTCGAGGCGTGCGTGCGCTTTCGCACCCACTACGTAGACATCACAGGCGAGACGCCTTGGGTGGCGGACCTCATTGCCCGCCACCACGCGCGCGCAGCCGCCGACGGCGTGCGCCTCATCCCTTGCTGCGGCTTTGATTCGGTTCCCTCCGACCTCGGGGCGCTGGTGCTGGCCCAGTTTCTCCGCGCGCAAGGCACCCGCTGCGGCCCCGTCAAAGCGGCCTTCCGCTTTCGCGGGGGTCTCAACGGCGGCACCGTCGCGTCCATGGCCCAGCTCTTTCGGAGCGGCCAAATGCGCCGCGTTCAAGAGCCGTTTCTGCTCGACGCCACCCAAACCCACACCGTCGGGGAGGAGAAGGCGAACCGCGATCCGACGCGCGCCCGTTGGGACACGGACTTCGGGCGCTGGCTAGCGCCCTACCTCATGGCCCCCATCAACACCCGCGTGGTGCGCCGGAGCGCGTCCCTCCTGGCGGAAACGGCCTCGGCCTACGGGCCGCACTTCGCCTACCAGGAGATGCTGGCCGTGCGCGGCGGCCTCCAGGCCTCGGCCCTGGCCGCCGGCATGTCGCTCTTCCAGACAGCGCTCGGCACGCCAGCGCGTGCCCTCCTGCAGCGTCTTCTGCCGTCGCCTGGTACCGGCCCCTCGGCGCAAGCCATTACCTCGGGGTGGTTTCGGTGCGACCTGGTTGCCAGCGGCGAGGATGGAAGAAAAGCCTATGGCCTCGTTCAGGACGTCGGGGACCCGGGCAACGCCGTCACCGTGAAGTGCCTCTGCGAGTCGGCACTGGCGTTGGCCGTCGACACTTCCCGCCTGCCAGGAGGCGTCGGGCGAGGCGGCGTCCTCACCCCAGCCACCGGACTGGGCGACGTCCTGGTAGAGCGGCTTCGTGCGCAGGGCATGGTGCTGGCGGCAGCGAGCAGCCCGCCCGGAGGCTGACGGCGGCGGTTTCAGTCGCAGACGTCGACTTGCACGTTGACTTCCAGGTGCTCGTCGCCGCCGCCGACGAAGATGGTGCCCGAGGTGGGCGTCGCATCAGCGTAGGCACGGCCGCAGGCGACTCGGACGTGGTCCGTCTGGGTGAGAATTCCGTTGGTCGGGTCGAACCCGCGCCAGCCCACCTCGGGCAAATACACTTGCACCCAAGCGTGGCTCGCCTCCGACTGCGGGTGCCGCAGGTTTTTTGGCCCGGTGTAGACGTAGCCGCACATGTAGCGCGCCGGCACACCGAGTAGACGCATCATGCAGATAAAGAGGTTGCTGAAGTCCTGACAGACGCCGCTTCTCGTCGAATACACCTGAAAGGCGGTGGTCCCCAGAGTGGTGCTGCCCTGGACGTAGCGGAACTCCTTGAAGATGGTGGCGTTGACGTCGAGCAGCGTGTCGAAAAGGTCGTAGTCGTTTCGAAGCACGAAGCTCATCGCGTAGTCGGTGAGGTCGTTCAGCTCGGTCTCGGGCAACTCTGGGGGCAACAGGAAAGGGGCGAGCTGGTTGTGCTGCCACGGCATCCACACCAGCGGGAACGAGGACTTGGCCCGGAGCTGGCGAAACGCGAAGGGGTCCGTCTCCAGCAGCTCGACACGGCTCCTCGCCTCAATCACCAGCTCGGTGAAGGGCGTATCCACCCGAAGTCGGCGAACACGGTTTCCGAAAACATCGTCATAGTCCCGAGCCTGCCCCTCGACCGAGACGCTGAGCGAGTGGTCGAGCACGCTCTGCAGGCGGTCATGCATGGGGATGAGCCTCAGCACGTGGGTGCTCTGCTGGACCGGCTCCGCATACCGGTAGACGGTGCGGTGCAGGACCTGGAGCCGCTTCGTCTCCGCCGTCTCAGGCCGGTGCAGACGCATGTGGCTATGGCCGTTTCGCTCGCGCTGGACGGGGGGCCCGGGCGGACCAACCACGGCCCGCAGCGCGCCCTGTCGGATGACCCACAACGAACCGGCCTCGAGCGGCTGCCAGGTTGGCTCGACACTGCCGCCGACGGCAGTCAAAGGTCGGCTCGAGATGAAGACGCCTTTCCGACTCTTGATGCCATGTCGGGTGAGGTCGATGCTGACGTCTTTGTCGCCGACCACCACCTGCTGGTAGGGCGGCAAGAGTTGCCAGGTGCTGAGCCCGCTCTGGTGCTTGTCTGCATACGCCACCACGTCCTGCCCATCCGAGAGGACGACACTGAGCGTGCCGAGCGTGTTGATGGTCCCCAGCCAGTCGACCAGGACCGCTGGGTCCGCCTCGCCCAGCGAGCGCCATTTGCGCTGCGCGAAGCGGTTCAGCAAGTCACAGAAAATGACTTCGCTGTCCGTGGCACCGATGGGCTCGAAGAGCGAGTCCAGCGGCAGCTCCGGGCGACGGTCGAGACTCCCGCTGTGGGCGAAAATCCATTCCCGTCCACCCCAGGCTCGCGCAAACGGCTGGGTGTTGGCGTCACTGAGCGCCCCCCAGGTCGCGGTGCGCAGGTGCAGCAGAAAGATGGAGGAAGCAAAGTGCTCGCCCCGGTGCAACACCTCGGCTTGGGAGCTGGTGTGCGTCGGCGCCGACTCCTTGAGCAGGGCCACCGAGGGCTCGCCCGGCGGGTAGTAGGCCAGTCCCCATCCATCCGGATGGCTCGAGCCCGGCTGCAAGCAGCGCAAGTCAAACGTCGGGGAGAGTTCCCCTTCAAAACACATGGCCAGCAAGTTCGGCACGCTCGGACCCTAATTCACGAATCTGTCGAAACTGTGACTGCCGCGCCATCCTCTGCCTCGCTGGCGGGCTCGGGCAGCGGGTGGTCGCCTGCGAAGCGGCGGAGGTCGAGGGTGAAGGGTGCTTCGGGGCTGGCTGGCACTTTTCGTGTGCTGACCGGCCATGGCAATGGCGATTCCCGGGTAAAGCGCTGGGACCGGCGGGCCTCCGCTTCGGAGGCCGTCAGAGGCGGCTTGTCGAAGGCGCGTCCCTCGGCGTGCCACACATGGTAGCCGCAGGCACCGAGCGAGCGTTGTCCCCACGTGTCGACGACGTCAAAGCGCAAGGGATGGTGCACCCCGAGGTGGGGGTGCAAGCTGTGGGGTGGTGCCCAGGCACGGAAGCGGACACCGGCCACGGCCTCGGCCAGCGTTCCAGTGGGGTGGAGCGGGAGCTCCACGCCGTTGACCAAGACTTGGTGTCGCTCTGGGACGAGCCCCTCGACACGGACCTCCACCCGCTCCACGGAAGAGTCCACGTAGCGAGTCGTCCCGGTGGTGGTGGGTTCCTCGCCCAGCACCGGCCAGGGCTCGAGCGCATCGCGGACTTCGAGCACCAGGCCCCCCAGGTCGAGGCGGCCTGCCACCGGGCAACGCAGCTCGAGGAAGGGCCGGTAGGCGGCCGGGGGCAGTGCAATGCCGCGCTCGGCGAGAAACTCGAGCACCTCCTGGAAGTCGCGCCACATCCAATAGGGCAAGAGGAAGCGGTCGTGAAGTCCGGTGCCCCAGCGGACCAGTGGGCCGCGGTATGGCGCTTGGGACAGGGCCGCGACCAGCGCTCGCACCAGCACCGCTTGGGCCACCGCCAGCCTCGGGTGGGGTGGCATCTCGAAGGCCCGGAGCTCGACCAGCCCTTGTCGCCCGTGTGGGGTTCTCCAGTCGAAAAGCTTGTCGATGCAGAGCTCGGCGCGGTGGGTGTTGCCGCTGACGTCGACCAGGAGGTGGCGGAAGAGGCCGTCCACCCGCCAGGGAGGGAGCGGCGCGTCGCGTGGCTCAAAGACGTTGGCCAGTGCGATTTCCAGCTCGTAGAGCGCGTCGTGCCGAGCCTCGTCGACGCGCGGCGCTTGCGACGTCGGCCCGACGAAGAGCCCCGTGAAGAGGTAGCTGAGGGAGGGGTGGTGCTGGCAGAAGGTGATGAGGCTGCCCAGTAGCTCCGGCCGCGCCAGCAGCGGGCTTTGCAGGGGTTTCGGGCCACCGACGGTCAGGTGGTGGCCGCCACCACTGCCCGCGATGCGCCCGTTAAGAAGGTAGCGCTCGGTGTGCAAACCGGCGTGGAGGGCAGCCTCGAATGTCGTCTCCAGCAGCGCAGCGTGGGCACGGCCGCTGGAGGAGGGCGGAAGGTTGGCCTCGAGGACGCCTGGGTCCGGCGTCACGGCGAAACGCCGGAGCAAAGGGGAGCGGGGTGGAAGGTAGCCCTCCAGCTGCACCTGCATCCCCGTCTCGGACCGGACGGCGTCCACCTCCTTGACCAGCGCGACGAAGTCTCGGCCCGAGGCAAGCGGCGGCAAGAAGACGAAGAGCGTCCCGTCTCGCACCTCGACGCAGAGGGCCGTCCGCAGGGCGCGCGGCGTTGCTTCGGCTTCCTCCGCCCTCCGGGGGTCGCGAGCGCTGGGTGGCTCCTCTTCCGGCTCCGGCACGTACCCCGGAGGCAGGGAGGCCAGCGGCAGCCGCAAGCCCAGCGGGGCGTCCCCCGGAAGGAGAAAGAGGTTGCGGCGGCGAAAGCGCCAGCTGTCCGTCACCCAGCTGCCCGAAAGCCGCGCCAGCGGCAGGACGTAGCCGGCTTCCTCCCCCAGGCCTTGGGCCAGCACCCGGGCCAGTCGACGGCGCTCTTCGGGGTCGCTCAAGTTCGCCTTCAGCGGGTCCACGTCCACCGCCAGGCGGGCCTCGGCCTCGACGAAGTGCCAGGGGTCCTCGAACGCGGGCAAGACGGCCCCGGCAACGCCGAGCCGGCCAGCGAGCGCTTCTGCGACGCGTTTGGCATCGGCACGGCTGGCCCGGCGCGGCTGGCCCATGTCAGCTGTCCAGAGCGCTTCTCCCTGGCACAGCCCCACCAGCTCGAGGGACCAGCGAGGAAGGCTCTCACCGGGGTAATGCTTGCCCTGGCCAATGACGAGCGCGGCGCCGGGCATGAGGCGCGCGCGAACCTCCCCGCACAGCCGCAGCCCCTGCGCCCACTTGGTGGGCCCCAGCGCGGCGCCATTCCATTCGGCTGCCTCCGGGTGCTCTCGGGAGTTGAACGTCGGCTCCCCGCCGGTGGTCAGCTGCAAGCCCGCGGACTCGAGAAGGGCGTCTGCCCGGTCCACCCCTTCGAGCACGGCCTGGTAGACGCTTTCCGGGAAGGGAGAGTTGGGGCGCACCTCGTGACCGAGGCGAGTGACGCTGAGCTCGAAGGAGACGTCCGAGGCAAAGGTGTCAGAGGTGCCCTCCACCGGCGCGGCCATGGCGGGGCTAGAGGCGCAAGCCAGCGGGATGTGGCCTTCCCCGCAGAGAAGTCCACTGGTTGCGTCGAACCCAATCCAACCCGCGCCCGGGAGGAAAGCCTCCGCCCAGGCGTGCAGGTCAACCACGTCGCGGCTGACGCCGCGGGGCTGGTCCGGCAACATCCCCTCGTCGGCGAGCTGCACCAAGTAGCCACTGACGAAGCGGGCGGCCAGACCCCGGGAGCGCAACAGCGCCACCAAAAGCATCGCCGAATCGCGGCAACTGCCGCGCCCCTGCTCCAGCGTCTGCTCCGGCGTCCAGACACCGGGCTCACCCCGCACCACGTAGCGGACGCGGTGGTTGACGGCCTGGTTGAGAGCGGTCAGCAGCCCGAGAGTTGGGCCGACTCGGGGGAGCTCCGCGTCGAAGGCCCGGAAGCGGGGCCCCTCCTCCAGGGCGGGCGTTTGACGCGCAAGAAACGGCCCGAGCTCGGCCAGCAGCGGCGGCGAGTAGGTGAGCGGGACTCTCTCCGCCGTCTCTTCCAGCAGAAAGTCAAAGGGGTTGATGGGCCTGAGGTCGAGCGCCGCCTCCACCAAAAGGCTCATGCAGTCGAGCCGTTTGTCGCGGGCGAAGACCACCCGCGCCAGGTGGTTCCCGTTGGGGTCCTGCTGCCACCGCACGTCGGCTTCCGGCTCAACGGTGAGCCCATAGCTTTCCACGCGCGCCCGGGCATGACTGGCCGGGCGCAGGCGCACCAGGTGCGGCCCCAGCGTGGCGGGCCGTGGGTAGACATAGCGACTGCGGTGCTGGATGAGGAGGCGCACGCCGGGCTAGCTTAGACGCACGGTGTCAACAACTGGCAGCCCCCCCCACCCGTCGCTTCTGGACGGGTACCCGGCCCTCGCCGGCGCGTACGACGAATTGCTGGAGGCGACTGGCACTCTGCGGCCCGAGTTCCGCGCCCTGCTTGGGCTGGGCCGCGTCAGCCCCGAGGAGTTCGCCCGCACCCAGGAGATGGCGGAGACGGCGCTGGTGAACCAAGGCGTCACCTTCTCCGTTTACTCGGACAACCGGGGCATGGAGAAAGTGTTTCCGGTGTGTCTGGTGCCCCGCATCATCTCGGCAGCGGACTGGGACCGACTGGAGCGAGGCCTGGTTCAGCGAGTGCTGGCGCTGTCGCATTTCTTGGACGACGTCTACGGTGAGCAACGGATTCTGAAGTCGGGCACCATCCCAGCGGAGGTGGTGCTGGGGGCGACGCATTACCTACCCGCACTGAAGGGCGTTCGCCCGCCTGCCGGCGTGCGCCTTCACGTCTCTGGCATCGACCTGGTGCGCGACGGCAAAGGCGTCTTCCGTGTGCTCGAGGACAACCTGCGCACGCCCTCCGGCGTCTCCTACGTCCTCGAAAACCGACTTCTCTCCAAACGGCTCATCCCCCAGCTCTTCGAAGCGGCGCGTGTGCGGCAAGTCAACCACTACCCGGCGCGTCTGGCGGCGGCCCTCCGTAGCGTCTCGCCGGTGGACCCAGACTTGAGCACCGTCGTGGTGCTCACGCCGGGCCCCTACAACTCAGCCTATTTCGAGCACAGTTTTCTGGCGCGCCAGATGGGGGTGGAGCTGGTTCAGGGCGCTGACCTCTACGTCGACGACGACCGCCTCTTCCTGCACACCACCAAGGGTCGTCGCCAGGTCGACGTCGTCTACCGCCGGACGGATGACGCATTCTTGGACCCAGAGATGTTTCGCCCTGACTCGGTGCTGGGCGTCCGCGGGTTAATGCGGGCTTGGGCGAAGGGACACGTCACGCTGGCCAATGCGCCTGGCAACGGCGTCGCCGACGACAAAGGGGTGTACCCCTTCGTCCCCGAGATGGTGCGCTTTTACCTCGGGGAAGACGCCCTCCTCGAGCAGGTGCCCACCTACCAATGCGTCCGCGAGGACGACCGGCGCTACGTGCTGGAGCACCTCGAGCGCCTGGTGGTGAAGGCGGTGGATGAGGCCGGGGGCTACGGGATGTTGATGGGACCGACCTCCACCAATGCCCAGCGCGAGGAGTTTCGCCAGCGCATCCTGAGCGAGCCGCGCCGCTACATCGCTCAGCCCCTGGTCGAACTGTCCACCTGTCCCACCTGGGATTCGGAGCACCGGCGGATTGTCCCTCGGCGGGTGGACTTACGGCCCTACGTCCTCACCCGAAAAGACGGGCCCTGGGTGCTTCCGGGAGGACTGACGCGGGTCGCCATGCGGGAAGGCAGCTACGTCGTCAACAGCAGCCAGGGTGGAGGAAGCAAGGACACCTGGGTGCAACGGGCGAAGGGATGATTTCCCGCGTTGCCGACCACTGCTTCTGGTTGGGCCGCTACCTCGAGCGGTCCGAGAGCAGCTCCCGCGTCCTGCGGGTGACGTCGGCTTTGGCCCTCGACGGGATTTTACCCTCCGCGCAGGTGTGGGGGTCGGCCGTCACCGTCAGCGGCGAGGACGAGGCCTTCGGCGCCCGCTTCTCGCCTTCTGCGCGCGGGGACGGCGAGCTGGTGCAGCAGTACCTGACCTGGAGCACCGAGAACCCGGCGAGCATCATCCGCTCGGTGACTGCAGCTCGGGAAAACGCGCGCAGCATCCGCGAGGTGGTGTCGCTGGAGGTCTGGGAGGCCATCAACGAGTTTCATCTCTGGTTTCATGACAAGCGTGGCCATGACGAGTACGCGCAGCGCCGCGAAAGCTTCTACCGGCGAGTACGCGAATCGACACAGCTCATTCTCGGCGCCATCCAGAACAGCATGCTCCACGACAACGCCTATGACTTCATCAGTCTGGGCGTGCTGCTCGAGCGCGTCGGGCAGACGGCACGCATCCTCGACGTCCACCACCATGCGCTGCTGCAGCTGCCCCCGAGCATGATTCTCGAAGAAACGCTCTGGCTCTCGTTGCTCCGCGCCTGCTCCGGTTTCGAGGCGTTCATGAAGCGGAGCGCCGGCAGGGTGACGCCGTCGGCGGTAGCGGCCTTCCTCGTCCTGGAGCCCGCCTTTCCGCGCTCCATCCGCTTCTGCGTCCACCATGCCTCGAGGCGACTGGCAAGCATTCGCTCCCCCGAGGAGGTGGTGTTGCCCAAGCTCGAAAGCCAGCGGCGTCTGCGCACGCTGGAGGAATTCATCTCGGGGCAGCCACGCTGGACGGAAGGTGGAGAAAGCCTCCACCGGCTGCTGACCCACATTGTGGAAGAGACGACGAGCGCCTGTGAGGAGCTCGGCCGCGAGCTGCTCGTGGGGCCAACCGTGGGCCGCGCCGACGTGAAGACCAGCTCCCCGGCGCTCACCCAGTCCCAGACGGCGGGCGCTGCCCAGTCCTAGACTGAGTGTGGACGCTCCCTGGGGCCCGCATTTCCCGGCTGCTCCCCGCCGTCGCTTGCTTCCCTCGCGTCATCCGTGCGAGGCGTTCGCTTTACGTCCGGCCACCCGCGGCGGACAGACGAGGAAACGCTTGAAACGCGCTCTCTTTGCGGTCGTGCTGCTGGGGTTTCCGGCTGTGGTGCTGGCGCAGGCCGCACCGGCCGCTGAACTCGAAAGTCGCCGAAAGGCGCTCGACGCCCTGGTGAAGGAGCAGTGGGAGTACACCCTGCGGACGAACCCCGAGTTCGCCTCCATTATCGGCGACAAGCGCTACAACGACCTATGGAGGGACTACTCCCCTGCTTTCGTCGAGAGCGACCTCGCTGCGACTGCCGACTTCCTTCGACGCTTCGAGGCCATCGACACCACCGGCTTCCCCCTCCAGGAGCAGCTGAACAAGCAGTTGATGGTCCGGCAGCTTCGACTGACGCTCGAGGGAGCGCGCTTCAAGGATTGGGAGATGCCAGTCTTTCAGAACTCCGGCATCCATATCGACCTCCCGCACCTCGTGGCTTCCCTATCCTTCGAGACCGTCAAGGACTACGAGGACTATCTCGCACGTCTCAAGCAAATTCCGCGCGCCTTCGCCGAGACCACCGCGCAGATGCGGAACGGAATGCGCGACGGCCTCATGCCTCCTCAGTTCGTTCTGCCGAAAGTTGTCCGCCAGTGCGAGGACATCGGCAACGCCAAGCCCGTGGACTCCCCGTTCGCCCAGCCACTGTCCAAATTTCCTGCCAGCTTCTCGGACCAGGAGAAGGAACGGCTGCGAGCTGCCATCCTCGCGGCCATCCAAAAGGACGTGAATCCCACCTACAAGAAGTTCGCCGCCTTCGTGCAGAAGGAGTACTTCCCGAAGGGCCGTCAACAGGACGGCGTCTGGTCCCTACCCGACGGCGCGGCCCGCTATGCCTTCGACGTGAAGGTATCCACCACCACCGAGCTCACCCCGGAGCAGATTCATCAAATGGGGCTGAGCGAAGTGAAGCGCATCGAGGCGGAGATGCTCGCGGTGGCAAGAACACTCGGCTACCCGGACCTCAAGACCTTCAATGCATCCATCCAGAGCAACCCGGCGTTGCGCCCCAAGTCCCGGAAGGCAATTCTGGACCTCTACACCACCTACCTCAACCAGATGGAGGCCAAGCTGCCTCAACTCTTTGGCCGACTGCCCAAGGCCAAACTGACGGTCCTCCCCATCGAGGAGTACCGCGAGAAGGAGGCGTCGACAGCCTATGACCAGGGCACCCCAGACGGCTCGCGTCCCGGGCACGTCATGGTGAATACCGGCGACTTCGAGCAGCAAACCACCCCGGAAATAGAAACCACCGCCTACCACGAGGGCGTTCCAGGCCACCACCTGCAGATTTCCATCGCGCAAGAGTTGCCGGACCTTCCTCCCTTTCGGCAGCAGGGAAACTACAACGCCTACGTCGAAGGCTGGGCGCTCTACGCCGAACGCCTCGGCAGAGAGGTCGGCTTTTACTCCGACCCCTACAGTTACTACGGCCACCTTGAGGACGAGATGCTGCGGGCCATCCGCCTGGTGGTGGACACCGGCCTTCACTACAAGCACTGGACGCGGCAGCAGGTGGTGGATTTCTTCCACGCCCACTTGGGGATTGACGAGATTCTAGTCCAGAGCGAGACGGACCGTTACATCGTCTGGCCCGCTCAGGCGCTGGGCTACAAAGTCGGCGAGCTGAAGATTGTCGAGCTTCGCGAATACGCCAAGCAGCACCTCGGCGCGAAGTTCGACATCCGGGCCTTCCACGACGAGGTGCTGGGCGCCGGCGCCTTACCTTTGGATGCGCTGGACCAGCGCATCAAATCCTGGGTGAAGGCGCAGCAGTCCTAGCGCCTCTCAGGGCACCTGAGAAGGCAAGCAACCCGGACTTGCCCACTGGAGCCGTCGGGGCCCCCCATAGGCCACTCCCGGCGCCGGAAGGACTCGCCTTCCGACGAGCCGGGGAGGGTTGGACTACGGAGGACGCCGTCTACTGGTTGTCCAGCCAGGTAGCGACTCCGCCGTGGCTGGAACACGCCCCTTCGTGGTGCTTCGAATGGGAGTACGTCCCATCCTTGCATTTCGCGATGGCACCAGTCGGGTCCGAATTCGGCCCCGTCGTTTTGGTGGACGGCGCGCCAGCCGCCGCGGGCGCAGCCGCGGCAGGAGCTGCAGGTGGAGCGGGAGCAGCGGCTGCGGGAGCCGCCGGCGCTGCCGCCTTCGCCGTTGAGCCGGCACTCTTGTCGATGCCGCCGTGGCCACTGCAGGCACCCTTGCCGCCCTTCGACGTCGTCCCGTCCTTGCAGGTGACAGACGCCGCCTCGGCTGCCGCGGGGGCTGCCGCTGGGGCCGCTGCCTTTGCGGGGGCCGCGGCACTCTTGTTCACGCCGCCGTGGCCGCTGCAGGCGCCCTTCCCGCCTTTCGACGTCGTCCCGTCCTTGCAAGTCACTGTCGCGGCGTCAGCTGCGGCGGGGGCCGCGGCCGGCGCAGCCGCTGGGGCCGCCGCCTTGGCGGGGGCCGCGGCACTCTTGTTCACGCCGCCGTGGCCGCTGCAGGCGCCCTTCCCGCCTTTCGACGTTGTCCCGTCCTTGCAAGTCACCGTCGCGGCGTCAGCTGCGGCCGGCGCAGCCGCGGGGGCCGCCGTCTTGGCAGGGGCCTCTTTGTTTACCCCTCCGTGGCCGCTGCAGGCACCCTGCCCGCCTTTCGACGTCGTCCCGTCTTTACACGTCACTTGGTCGTCAGCCCAGGCGGCAGTTGCGAAGCCAAAGCCGAACGTGAGCACCAAGGTGAAAATCCGCGCGAATTTCACATTTCCTCCGGCAACCGCGCATGGCGGCGTGTGCTGCGTTTCAGAGGCGACAACGCATCCGTGAAGACGCCGTGCCGCGGCGCGACCGCGACGACGACCCCCACCATCCTCATGGTCGATGAAGTCCCCTCCGTCAAACCCACACCAGGCGGCAGCGTGCACCCTGCAAGTCCGCCTTCTTCGGCACTTAGCGCCTTGGCCGACACCCTGCAAGAGCGGCGTGACGCGTGCCGTCTAGGGGCGGACCGTCAGTAACAAGAGGACCTGGGTTTCAGACAGGCCTCGAGAGCATCCCGGACGGCGGTTCCAGTCTGATCACGCCCTGACCTCTATGTTACCGTTGGCCGTTGGGCTGTAGCAGAGGGGGTCAAAGCCATGCAGACGCTCCGGGTTGTGACCGTCGCGGTGCTCGCAACAAGTCTCATTCATTGCAGCTCGAGCAGCACGAGCGGTCCCACCGCGCCGGTCACCGTGAGCGTTGCGCCCAGCACACAAGCGCAGACAGTTCAGATTCCGATGGGAGGTGGGCCCGTCACCGGGTCGGTAAACCTTCCTCCCATCACGACGGTCCCGCCCAACGCGGGTGGGGACCTCACTCTGGGCTTCCTGTCCGGAAGCAACGTCCCGTTCGTCCGCGCCTTTCCGGAAGAGCCGCAATCCTTCGCGAAGGAACGAAGTTCCAACGCGACTTTCCCAGGAGGTCCCTACCTCTTCGTCATGACCATCACCGCGCCCTTTGGGTTCACGCTCGCCTCCGTGCCTGGCTTTACGTTGAATCTCGGAACCCTTGGCTCGAGTGCGCCCAATGCCGCTTATGTGCTTGTGGTCGAGGCCGGTGCTGGCGCGACCTACCAATTCCCCACCACCGCTCAAAGCGATGTCATTTCCTTTCCTGGCGCGAGCCAGTCGCTGACGGTCGCGGCGAACGGTGTCATGAAATTCGGGATTGCCTTGGCGAGCAACGTTCCGCCCAACGTCAACAGCTTCACCGCGTCGCCGAGCAGCCTCGCCGCGGACGGCGGAAGCGTCGTCCTGGCCTGGAACGTCAGTGGGGCAACGGCCTTAAGCATCGACAACGGAGTCGGCTCGGTGACGCCTGTCTCCGCAGGCACCGCGACTGCGAATGTCACCGCCAGCACCACATTCAACCTTTCGGCAACAGGCGCCGGCGGGACGACGACCGCCAGCGCGCCGGTCTGCGTCGCCGGTCCGGTGACGGCCGTCATTACCAGCCCCACCTCTTACACCGCCTGCAACGACTCCTTCCTCACGTCCATCGTGATGACGAACGGCTCCTGTCAAGTCGTGACCATCTCGGTCATTGGTTTCATTTCCACCGTGAGCGGCGTGGGCACCTGCGGTTTCAATGGGCCTTCGGACTACACCAGCGCCAACGCGGACCTCCCGTTTTCCGTCGACGCCGGCGCGACCGAAACGGTGTTCGACCTGACCAATGGCCAAATTGGCTGCTGTACCACCCAGCCCTGCAGCATTGACTGCAACGACACCTTGCAGTGGACGTTGATGACCAACATTGGGCCGGTGAGCGCCCTTTCACAGCCCTTCATCGTCAACGTGTCGAATTGTAACCTCGCGCTGTGCCCCCCTTAGTTGCCGGGCCCAACTCGCCCTTGGCGAAAAACCGCCCAACCACGCTATCCTCGGCATAGACAGTGGGCGGTGGAGTCCGCCGCAATCGCTTCCGCCAAAATGGGGAAGCCAATGACTCCTATGAAGCGGCCGAACGTGCTTGTCGCTGACGTCACGGCTCCATGGGAGGTGCACGGTGAAACCGTCATTGTTTGGGCGTCCCCCGCTCGCCGGCGTCGCTGTCTTCAATAACGAACTGGCCGCCAAGGCAAAAGACCAAAAGCTGAAACTCACTTTCCACGTCGTGACGTCACCCGGTGGCGGCCTTGGTGCCACTGGCCGAAAAGGAGGCCTTCGAGTGCGTCGTTCTCGGTGGGCTCGGGCACTCCCGAATTCTTCGACGCACCTGGGGCAGCACGGGGACGCAGGTGGTGTCCCTGAAGGATGGGCCTTTCGTGCGCAAGGCTCCCACATGAGCGGCGCTTGGGAGCCGTCGGCTGCTGACGGCGTGGAAGTCCGCCGTTTAGGAGCACTGGCTCGGGAGGCCGGGCTGCCCGCACTGGCCGAGGAGGGCGCACGGCTTGCGGAACGAGCTTCGGCTGGCAGCTATTACGTGGCCTGTCTGGGACAGTTCAAGCGCGGCAAATCCAGCCTCCTCAACGCCTTGCTTGGAAAGCCGCTACTGCCAACCGGCGTGCTCCCGGTGACGTCGGTGGCCACCATTGTGCGCTTCGGCCCCTCTTCCCGCGCACGCGTTCGCCTGGCAGAAGGCTGGCGTGAAATTCAGGTCGAGGCCGTGGCGGAGTACGTCACCGAGGCCCACAACCCAGGCAACCGGAAGGGCGTTCTCGCGGTGGAGGTTTTCGAGCCAGCACCCCTCCTCGCTCGGGGGATGTGCTTGGTCGACACACCGGGCATCGGCTCGGTCTACTTCGACAACAGCGAGGCCACGCGAGAATTTGTTCCCCAAGTGGACGCAGCCCTGGTGACGTTGGGCGCGGATCCGCCCATTTCCGGCGATGAGCTCGTCCTGATTCAGCAGGTGGCGGAGCAGGTGGACTGCTTTGTCTTCGTCCTCAACAAGGCGGACCGTCTAGAGGCTGCCGACTTCAGGCAGGCGCGTCATTTCACCCTTCAAGTGCTGCAGCGTGCACTCCAGGGCGAACCCGTCGACATCTTCGAAATCAGCGCTCGGGAGAGGCTAGCCGGCGAGAAGACGCGCGACTGGGTCGCCCTCGAGGTGCGACTGGCGCAGTTGGCGCTGACGGCGGGCGACGAGCTTGCCGCTCAGGGGGTCCGACGAGGGCTGGAGCGGCTCCGCCAGAGGCTGTTGGCGTCGCTCGAGGAGCGCCGCTTGGCGCTCACTTCACCGCTCGAACAGTCCGAGGCGCGGGTCGCACGGTTGGCCTCGCTCGTCACCGAAGCCGAGCAGTCTCTGAGCCAACTTGGACACTTCTTTCGAGCCGAGGAAGAGCGGTTGGGCCAGGCACTGGAGGCGCAGCGGCAGCGGTTTCTGGAGCATGCGGTACCCGGGGCACGCGCCGCCCTTGCTACCCGGCTCGCGACCACCCATGGCCGGCCGAGCACCCTCCGGCGACAGTCCCAGGAAATGGCCGAGGCCGTGGCCAGGTCGTGGATAGACGTGTGGGTCGCTGAGGAGGCAGCCACGTCGCAACGGCTTTATCGCGACGCCACGGCCAGGCTCGTCACAGCCGCCGATGGATTTCTTTCCCGCTGCGCCACGCAGCCGGGGCTCGAAGCACTGGGAGCTCCCTTGGACCTCGACTTGAGACTGCGGGTCCACGGCCATCGCTACTTCACGGACTTGCTCTATGCGCTGACAGTCACCCCGCTCGCCTGGACGCTGGACCAGGCATTGCCACGGTGTGCACGAATGCCTTCCATCGCTCGGCAGGCGAGCCGGTACCTCGAGCGCCTGCTCGAGGCCAACAGCTCGCGCGTCCAATTTGACCTCGATGAACGCGTGCGCGTCAGCGGACGCCGTTTGGAGTCGGAGCTCCGAGCCCGGCTTGGCGAAGCCGTCTCCATGGCCGACGCGGCCTTGGAGTTCGCCCGAGGCGCCGCCAGTGCTGGTCAAGTTGCTGTGGAGGCCGAGCTGAAACAGCTCGAATCCCTCCGCCGGCGCGCGCAACCAACGCGCAGCACGAGCCCAGCGTGAGGCGCACGCGACACTCGACGATGAAGGGGCGGCCCGCCGCAGCTACGCTTTGAGCCTTGCGAGAATGGCGCTGATTCGCTTCTTGTCCGCGGGGTCAGTGCTCAAAGACAGCGCCTTGCTGTAGTTCTCAATCGCTCCGGGTTTGTCTCCTGTCAGGGCGAGCGCTTCGCCGAGGCTGTCGTAGACATTGGACGATTTTGGGTAGTCCTTGACGTTTTTCTTGAAGAGGGCGAGCGCCTCGTCGAACTTCTTTTCCCCGAGTAGTTGGTAAGCGAGGTTGTTGACATCAGCTTCGGTGGCGAACTTCATGGCGTTGGCACGGAGTTCCGCGGCGGCCTTGGTGTCCCCCTTTTTGTCGAGGAAGCCTGCTTTGGTTCGGAGGTTCTGGAAGGTCGATTGAATGGCAATCGACCTGTCCACCCAGGCGAGTCCCTGGTCGAGGTCATAGTCGTTGCGTAGCAGCCACGCCGCTGCCTGGTTCCAGTCTTGCCAGAAGAAACGACCGAGGCCGCGAAGCTGGCCTTTGAGGCTTTCCAGGGTGACAGCCTTCGTGTCCACGGTGATGGGAAAGGCGACCTGGAGTTTTTCCCAGCGGAGGACGACGGTGACTGAATTCTCGGTCGGGTTTTCGAACCGGTATTCCAGACTCTCCTCCGAATCCGCAGTCGTCGGCGTCACGGTAAGCCGAACCGCATCTTCCTTTTCGTCGTAGCTGAAGCTTCCCCATGCAGTGGCGACCGTGCTCAAGATGACGCTCCACGTCTTCTCGGTGGGCAGCATGTGTAGCCCATAGGTGCCGGCGGGAAGTTTCTTGCCGCCGATGGTGACCGGACTGGAGAAGCTAATGGTGGTGTTCTGGTTGGCTCCCGCCCGCCACACCTCACCGTAAGGAACCAGCTCGCCCCAGATTTTCCGCTTGCCCACCGCGGGCCGGTGGTAGGCGATGGTGATGTCGGTCAGCCCGACGCGCTGGGCGACCGAGGCGCTGGGGCTCGGCTCAGGCAAGCTCAGCAGCGGAGCCTGTGCCATCGCCTGGGGAACGCCGACAAGGAAACCGCCGAGCACGAGGAATAGGTACGGCTTCATATGGGAACCTCCCAAAGCCAAGTCGTGCCGAGCCCTCTTTTCTTCAGCCCGGACCGCATCACGTGTGGATTCGTCGCAACGCCTTGCGGCAATACCCCGAGCGGCAGCACCCGTCCGAAAAAAGCTGCCAACGGTAGGAAACCTCAGTCCCAGTGGCACCCCAGGGCCCAAGTCCCGGCCGCTCAGCTACAGAAACGCACCTGAGGTCAGGCGATTGCACCTCGATGGACGGACGTCGGTGCCTCCTTCGACGCGCCGGTTGGTCAGCACTCCGGCTTCGAGACCATCCCCACCTTGCTCGACCGCTTGGGCGAGAGGCGGGCAAACGGCCTGCGTGCCATTGGTCGGGACTGGCCATCTCAGGACGAGAGGAGTCCCTCGCTTCGCTGCCTCACCTCACTCCGCTTGGCTTCTGCTCGGCTGGCCAGTCTCCAAAGCCAAAGCCTGTGCCTCCAGACGGAGGGGGTGCGTCGGGCCCAGGTTGTCCGAAAACTGCCGTTCCGCCTCGCTGGCCAGGGAGTGAACTGCTTCCGCGTGCCCGGCAGCCCGCTCGATGCGCGCCCGCAGCAGTGTCGCCTCGCCGACCCAGGCGCTCGTCTGGCCGGGGAGAACGGCAAGCCGTGCGAGCGCCAACGACTCGTCGGCAACGCGCAAGGCCGCCTCCACCTCACCTAAGCCGAGCAGCCCCTGTCCCAGCGCGAGTTGCCCCTGGAGAACGGCGAGCCGGGTACTGGACTCCACCGGAACAGGATCGCCCACCTGCTGCAGCGCGGTGCGCAGCGACTCGAGTTGGTTTTTCACGGCCACTCGGTCACCGCCGCTTTCCAAAACCGCCAACCCAATCCGCATGGCATTCACCGTCTGACGCGGCCGGGCCGGTGATTTTTTGGCCTGAGCTTCGACAGTCGCCAGTTCCGATTTGGCGTCTCCGGTTCGGCCAGCTCGCCACAGCGTCTCAGCCAGAAGCCGACGACTCGAGAGCTCGCCCGCCGCAGAGCCCGCCTTCTTGAATTGCACAATTGCCTGCTCGAGGAATGCAGTGGCTTCCCTCAGCTCGTTTGCGGCGAGGGCATGGAGTGCAAACCCGAAGAGAAAATAGTCGGGCGCGGCATCGGCGCGCTCGCCGCCGCCACGAAAATCCATCAGGAGCTTTTCGTCCACGGCGCGCGCATCGGCGATACGGCCCAGGACGTAAAGCAGCTGCGACGTCCTTTGCCGCTCGATGTAGGCACCGATTGTGTCCTGGCTTCCGAGGGTTTCATCCATGGCGATTTTTTGGCGTGAGACCTCGAGCGCCTCGGTGAACTGGCCACCCATTTCGTAGACGAAGGCCAGTGAGCCCAGCGCCGCGATGTAGAGCGCCGTCTTGGTCAATCCATCGCGTTCGATTCGCCGCAACAATTCCTTCATCTGGGCGACGGCGTGTCCACGGTCGCCGGTCCGCGTGGCCAGCATGGCGTCCGCGCGCAGGCACTCAAAACTGGCGTCCGTCAGAGGGTGACTGGGCTGGTTCATCCACATCAGTCCTCGCGCCACGTGTGGACGCGCTTCTTCGATGTGGTCCGCCTGAATCGCGTCAAAAGCGGCGATGCATTCGTTCGTTGCCAGAAGAGAGGGGTCTTGCGTCTTTTCGGCAACGGCCGCGAACTCGTTCATCACCTCCTGTTGACGGTCCTCCATTCCTGCTTCGTCGTAGCGCCCTGCGAGCTCCAACAGGAGCAGCGCGTAAATGACTGGCTCGTCGGCGAACCGTCTTTGAAGCAGCTCCCGAGCTCGATCCAGACGGGCGCGCATGGCTGACGACTCACCGCCGCGCATGGCATCGCCAAAAATTTGGCTCAAGAACTCATGATTGGCTCGGGCCACCCGCGCTTCGAATCTCGCTTCCTGGGCACTCGCTTCGGCGCGCGACGCTTGGAGGCGCGCCGCCCGCGCCTGCCACAGTGCTGCAGCCGCCCCGAGGATAATGGCGGTCACGACGGCCACACCGGCGGTGACAAACACCCGGTGTCGCCGAATGAATTTTTGGGCTCGGTACCAGGCGCTGTCCGGCCGGGCGAGCACCGGTTGGCCGACCAAATACCGCTCGATGTCGTCGATGGCGGCGTTGACCGTCGCGTAGCGCGCGGTCGGTACCTTCTCCAGCATCTTGAGGATGATGGTGTCCAGGTCGCCTGCCAACCCGCGTGCGAATTTGGGTTGCGCGGCACGACTCGGACGGACCGGGTCAGCCGCCAAAATCGCCTCTTCGAGCGCTCCCATCGAGCTGCGCGTCAGTTTGTAGGGACGTCGCTCGCACACGAGCTCGTAGAACACGACCCCCAGCGAATAGATGTCCGACGCCGTGGTGAGGGACTGACCGCCAATCTGCTCCGGCGAGGCGTAGTCCGGTGTCAGGGCACGGCCACCCCACTGTGTCAGCTCGGTCTCACGGGCCGAGCCGTCTTGGAGCAACTTGGCGACGCCGAAATCCAGTAGCCGCACCTGTCCGTCGAGCGTGACGAGGATGTTGGCCGGTTTGAGGTCGCGGTGCAGAACCAACCGAGCATGCGCGTAGGCCACCGCACGAGCCACCTGCAGAAAGAGGCCAACACGCTGGCGTAGGTCAAGAGCGTGTTCGCTCGCGTAGCGGTCAATGGGAAGTCCTTCGACGTACTCCAGTGCCAGGAATGGCTGGCCGTCCTCCGCCACGCCGGCGTCGTAGAGACGCGCGATGTTCGGGTGCTCCAGGGACGAAAGGATGTCGCGCTCGCGTGCCAGCCGCTGTGCCAGCTGCTCGTGATCGACTCCTTGGTGCGGAAGCTTGAGCGCGACTTTGCGCTTCAGCGCTTTGTCCAATCGCTCGGCCAGCCAGACGGTACCCATCCCGCCCCGCCCGAGCTCTCGCTCCAACCAATAGGGCCCTACAGCGTCTCCGCGAGCGTACGCCGGCGTTCTCGCAGGTTCAGCGGCGAGACCAGTGAGGGTGAGCTTTGGCAGGGTCCCGAGAAAATCCGCCGCTTCGAGCGAAGCTGCTTGGGAGAGGAGCTGCTCCACGACCGGCCGGAGTTCTGCGTCATCTCCGCCGAGCGAGGCCAGCCATTGGGCACGCCGCGCAGCCTCCAGGACCAGCACTTCATCGAGCAGGTGCCCGAGCCTGGTCATTCGTTCGGCAGTCAACTGGAGAGCCATTCGCTACCCCAACGCAATTTGCGCCCAAATGCGGACAGCGCGCCAGCGCGTCGGTGGGCCCGGGACGTGGCCACTGGTATGGTTTGGGCGTCGTGGGAGACATCACGGAGCTTATCAAACGCGCCAAGGCCGGAGAGGACGCGGCCTTGGAGATGCTCTTCGAGGAACTCTACGAGCCGCTCCGCGGCCTTGCCCGCTCACGGCTGGCCCGGGGCGGTCACCAGACGCTGCTCGACACGACTGGGCTGGTCCATGAGTTCTACCTCCGCCTGGAGCACGCAGGCCGGGTACTGGTGAACGACCGACACCATTTCATGGCCTATGCCGCCCGTGCCATGCGGTCAGTGGTGGTAGATTTCGCCCGGCGTCGAGCTGCCGAACGACGGGGTGGTGACGTCGAGCATGTGCCACTCACCGAGAGTCTTGCTGAGGCGGGCGGCGAGCAGGAAATCCTCCAGGTGCACGCCGCTCTGGAGACGCTGGAGAAGGTCGACCCCTACCTGGTCCGCGTGGTGGAGATGCGTTACTTCGCTGGGATGACGGAAGAGGAGATCGCCAAGTCCCTGGCCATCTCCGACAGAACCGTCCGGCGCCACTGGGAAAAGGCTCGCCTGCTGCTGGCGTCGGCGTTGAAGGCCTAGCCGCCTGCCTCCCTGTCCGGGTCCAGGCCGGTTTTGCGTGCTCTCAGACAGGGGGCCATGACGGCCCTTCTGTACCAGGGGACTTCACCGTGGACTTCATGCCCTACGAAGGCGTTCCGCGCGAACGCCAACACGACTTGGAACGTTTGATTCTCGCAGTTGCCATCGGCGCTGCCATGCTCATCGCGGCCTGGGGGCTTGCCGCCCCAGTTTCCACCAAGAACTCATCGGGTGTAGCGAGGACGACCGCGCCCGCTACGGCACTGGTGGCCCCACTGGCGGACAGCGACAAGGACCGAGCCCCCGGCGAGGCGGAGTCGGAGCTCGCCATCCATCCAGTCGCAGCGCGCTAGGCCCCGCCACCAGGGCGCTGGCCCAGCCCAACTCGGCTCTCCGGGGCCGCTCGCCGCAGACAGTCGGAGCCGTCGTCTGCTCCGCAGCGCGCGAAGGGGCTTGCCGTTCAGAGTGCAGACACCACGTTGTTGACATATTCGTCAATAACGTGATGTATAAAACAGCGAGGTGGCGCTCACCGACCGACAAGCCGTCGAGCTATTTCAGCTCCATGCCCTCAGGATTCTCGCGACCGGACCGGACCTGAAGCGGCTGGCCCTCAAGGGCGGTTGCAATCTCCGCTTCTTCTTCGGAAGCGAGCGCTATTCCGAGGACATGGACCTCGACACCTTCGGAATCTCCCGTCACGTCCTCAAGGCGAAAGTCGATAGAATCCTCGCCGGAGGACAGCTCCGACTCGCCCTTCGAAGTCGGGGAATTGAGGTGTTGACCGTCAGCGCTCCGAAACAGACCGAGACGACCCAACGCTGGAAGCTGGAGTTGTCCGTCGAGACTCAGACGCTTCCTCTCCGGACCAAGCTGGAGTTCTCTCATCGGCGGACCGAAGAGCAGTCCCAGCTCGAGGCGGTCAGCCGGAATCTCTTGGCCGAGTACCAGCTGATGCCTCTGCTTGCCCCCCACTACGCGCAGGCCGAAGCAATTCGGCAAAAAATTCGAGCGCTGATAGGTCGAACAGCCGTACAGGCCCGCGATGTCTTCGACCTTGCGACTCTCTTTTCAAAGGGAGGCAACACTGCCTCGATGCTGACGCCGGTTCGTTCAGACCTCCCCAACGCCATCGAGCGCGCCATGGAAATTTCCTATCCGGAGTTCAACTCGCAGGTGGTCGCCTATCTCGCCCCTTCGGCTCAGGAGGAATATCGCAACCGGGCAGCCTGGGACGGGCTCCAGACCTTCGTGGTGGCGAGCCTGCAGGCTGGTTTGCGATGAACGGGGCCGAGGCGCTGGCCTGCCTGCGAAACCTCGGCGTCCCAATGTTCACCACAGCCGACGCGGCGGCGGTCCTCAAGCTATCCACCTCAGCGGCCAGTCACACCCTTCGTCGTCTCGCGCGTGCCGGGCTTGTGGTGGCAGCACGGAAGGGACTCTGGGCGCTCGATCGCGACATCGACCCTCTTCTGCTCCCCGAGCACCTCAGTGCGCCGTTTCCCAGTTACGTCTCCCTCCAAACGGCACTCTTCCGGCACGGGATGATTTCGCAGATTCCCTCGGTGGTTTACGCAGTGACGCTCGGTCGGAGCCGACGCATCGACACTCCGTTCGGCGGCTACAGTTTCCACCACCTTCCTCCGGAGCTCTTCGGAGGCTGGGCAGTTCCCCCGAAGTCGGGGTTGAAGCTGGCGACCCCCGAGAAGGCACTGGCAGATTTCCTCTACTTGACGCCCACACGCACACGGCTCTTTACCAGTCTACCGGAGCTCGAGCTGCCACCGGCTTTCCGCCCTGCACAGACGCGCGCCTGGCTCCGACGCATCCCGTCCCCGCGGCTGAGGACAATCGCCGAGGGGCGGTTAGACCAACTCCTCAACGGCGTAACGCGGCGCAGCACGAGCAGCGCCCGCCCGAGGGGCGTCGGCAAAGAGGCGAGACCCGTCCGGAGACTCTGAACCGAGTCTGCCGTCGACCCTCCTTGAGCTGTGCCCGACTCGCCGTCGAGCTTGAGCTTGGTTCGCCCCAACGAAAGGGGGAGCGGAGCGACCTCAGCCGCACTCCGGGCTGATGGCGAAGTGGCTCCAGTTGACACCGGCGTGCACGGAAAAGGTTGCCAAGTGCATGCGAGTGCCGAGACCAGGAAAACCTCACCTCCTCGTGATGGTGCTAGGCAGCCCCCAGCCGTTTCCTGCCGTTGCCGAGGACGGGTAGAATTTGTTGGAAGTCTTGGGTCCGCCCGGCGGGGGACCGCTCTCGTCGTCGGCGTCCTTTTTGAAGACGCGCAAGGTTTGGAGAAAACTGGCCATCCGGCGCAATTCGACCGCCGCTGCCGCGGCTGCAGCCGTTGGGGTGCGGCACTACGTACCCGCCGCTCCGCTTTCGCGTTACGTCGAATTCCTCTGGGCGTTCGACGGGTTCGCGCCGGGCCATGACCGCGAGCGGCTGTTGCCTACGGGCCACAGTGAGCTCATCCTGAAGTTGGCCGCGGACGAGAGCGGGCATGGCGTGCCTTTGTTGGTCGGCCCCTCGTCTACGTTTTCGCATCTGCAGACATCCACGCCGGTGTCTGTCCTTGGCGTTCACTTCAGGCCGGGAGGCGCTTTCCCCTTCCTCGGCGTTCCGGCGGGCGAAGTGCGCGACCTCACCCTGTCGCTGGAGGCGCTGTGGGGCACCCAGGCGAACGAGCTTCACGAACGCATCCTCGGCGAGGCGACGCTGGAGGCAAAATTCCTTGCGCTGGAACGGGCCTTGCTCCCGTACGCCCGCAGAGCAACACCTCATCCCGCAGTATCCTTCGCGCTCTCGCGCTGGAGCCAGAGTCCCACGGAAGCAGTGGTCGAGCTTGCTGGGGCCGTCGGGCTATCGCAGCGGCACTTCATCGAGCGCTTTCAGTTTGTCGCTCGCTGCCATTGCCAAAACGCGCTCATCGAATTTTGCCCGTAGTGCAACGCTCGCGGTTGCGTTTATGTTTGCGATTGGGTCCCAAG
>JBKQJL010000063.1:0-5951 GCA_052147975.1 Myxococcaceae bacterium | reverse complement strand
GAGTGAGGTGGTGACCGCGCCGCTCAGCGCGTGGCTCGACCCGTCGCAGACCTCCGTGACCCGTCTCAGCACCATCCTGACGCCCGCCCAGATCACGACCGACGTCTCGTTCGGAGGCACGCCTCCGTCCGACGTGACCAACACGCTCACCATCAACGCCGGCGTCGCGAGCACCTTCCCGCGCCGCCACCACCTGGGTCTCCTCGGGATCTTGCTGCTCGGCACCTTCTTCCTGCGGCGCAACTGGCTACGCGGGGCCTGAGCGGGCACGCCCCCTATTAAAGGTAGCTGAGCCAGCGCTTCTCGGGGTGGGCGCCCTTGAACTCGGCGTAGCGGCGGCAGGGCCAGTAGAGGGCGGCGACGATGGTGGCCCAGGCGATGTAGACGACGGGCAGGGCGAAGCCCACGCCGTCGGGCAGACGGAAGGCGTCGAAGGTCAGGGCGCGGGAGCCGTACGCAATCAGATAGACGGCGATGGCCGACAGGCTGATGACCCAGAAGTGGATGCAGTAGAAGAACATCGGCACGCGCCCGAAGACCGAGAAGAAATTCCCGCGGGAGACGCGGGCACCGTCGAGGAGGCCGAGGGCCAGGATGGCGGGGCCGAGGGTCATCATCAGATAGGCGAGCGAGGGCGGGTACTTGGTGGTGTTCAGGAACGACATCAGGGTGTGCACGGCGCCGGGCTGTGGGCTCCACGGCGAGGGATCACCGTAGCGGTCCAAAGCGCGCAGGGCGATGAAGCCGAGGGTCAGGCCGGCGCCAATCCAGACCAAGAGGCGCTTGCGCGCGGCGGGTTCGCGGCGGAACAGCTCGCCGAAGCCGTAGCCCGCGGCCATGACTCCGGCCCAGGCGAGCACGGGGTAGGCGAAGAAGACCATGTGGTCGGGCGCGAGCTCCAGCCGCCCGCCCACCTCGAGGAACTTCCACAGCAGGGTCGCCCTCGCGTCCGGCGATGGCTCGTACGAATGCGGCAGCGACAGGGAGGAAGCGGTCCTCGGACTGCCAGACGGGGAAAATGAAATCGACCACGTACAGCTCCCAGTCTCTCCGGTCGGCCTTCCGCACATAGCGGCACAGTCTGCGGATGAATTTCGTGAGTCTGTACTCGCGTTCCTCCCTGGTCGCCCTGCCGTGTTTGCGTTTCTTCGGCATCGTGGTTCCTCTCAAAGATACGGGGGCTCTGGTCTGTCGGGTGGAGGGCCATTGGGCTTCTCCATTTGGGCCACGTAGCTCTTGGAGTACCTGCGAATCCCGCGCAGCAGTGACTTGGGTGCAGGTAGCCTGGTCATCATCTCCAGGCGCAGCCGCAGTCGAGCCACCTGCCGACCCAGACCTCGGTCAAGTGTCCGCAGCTGCGACTCAAGGTGGCGGTTGCCACGAAGAAGTCGGAACCCGGCAGACCACCCTCGCTGAAGCTCTCCCCGCACGAGCCGTGGCCTCGAAAGGGCCTGCATGCGTCGGACGTAGCTCCAGAAGGCCAGCGCCGGGAACTCCATGGCAGTCACTGTTCGTCTCAGCACCGCTCCAATGACATTGTTGGCCTCCACCCGTTGACTACGGAGGTGGTTGGCCAGGGAGGAGGGGCGGATTCTCAGCAGCCCATCGAACCGAATCTGGTAGCCCAGGAGACCCACCCACGGGACGGAGGCTCTCCGGGTGCCCTTCTCCTCCCAGCGGTATGGAGCGCGAGACTTCGCCTCCCAGAAGAGCATGCCCCTGTTGCGTCTTGGCTTCGGGTGGTACCGGCGAACCTTCAGCGGCGGATGCACCGGCAGGTGAAGCCGCTCACAGGCCGCCAGGCATCGAGCAAAGGCTGCCTCGCATTCCCTGCGGCTCCGATGCACGATGATCAGGTCATCAACGTACCGTCCGTAGAAGAGGTCGGGGGCATCGCCGCCGTCTGGCTGAAGAACGGCCCTATCCACCGAATCCAGGACGAGGTTGGCGAGCACCCCGGACAGCGCACCGCCCTGAGCAAGCCCAACCGATGGCAGCTTGTGGCCCGTCCAGATGCGCCGGATGTCCGTGTCCACGGCAACGACCGAGCCGCCGGCGCCGCCATCCATCTGGCCATCAGCCACCAGGCGCCCTGGAAGAATGCGCTCGGCAGCGAGGTGCCCGACGGCGAAGAGAGCCACATCATCGGGGAGCCTTTGCAGGACTTCCCGGATGGCGCGCTCGGTGGCCGCGCCCTCTCCGTAGTAGGGGAGGTCGTCCAGTTCGTCCGGGTTGAACGGGGTCGACGACTTCACGACTTGATTCCGAGGCAGTCCTGCAGCGCGCCCCAAACAGGATTTCCCCAGAGGCTGTCCTCCCCGGAACGCTTGTAAATGACCTCACCGTACTTGGCGGGAACAGACTTCCTGTACGGGCGCCCCCCCGCGTAGCCAGCGAGGTCAAAAACAACGCTCAATGGTTCGACGAAGCCCGCGTCATCGAGGAGACCAAGGGCCTCTTCATCGCTGACGTCGTGGCACTTGAAGGAATCGCAACAATCGCCGAGCCCGCCAGGTCTATGCTGGAGTTCCTCTACCGTAGCCTGTACGCGCTGGCGGTCCTTCGTACTGAGGCTTCCCAGAAATCTCTCAACGTGCTTTCGAGCAATTTCGAAGACCGCCCGGTCAATCATCCGGCCGAGAGTCCCCTTCTTCTCCCTGCCGAGGCGTCCTCCAAGTCGCAAGAGGGGGGCAGTGATAGCTTCGAGGTCCGCCACGAACTCGCGCAGGGAATCGGCTGCGCGCTCGCGCTTCTCTTCTGACTCACTGCGTGAACCGTGCTTCGTCTTTGCGTGCGCCATTTCTCTCCTCATGTGGACTGCGGATTGGTGTTGTCCGGGGTCACCGCGAGCCAGGGGACGCCCTGCCTCTCGAACCGCGACTTGGGCTACCCTTGTTGCGGTCGAACTCGACGCCGAGGCGTTCCTCAAGGATGAACCAGAGAGCGTTCGCACCTTGCTGTTCGCCCGCACGCCTACAGATGACCGTTTCCGGGGCGGACCGTTTCTTGGCGTCACCGATGCTGGTGAGTATGCCGACCCTGAGGAAGCCCGAGTTCACGAGAATCTGAAGCACCCTCACGTCGCGGACATCCCTGGCCTTGAAGAAGTGGCAGGCATCGCACACGGTGCCAGCGGCATGCCGGAGGGCGCCCACGACGGTCGCCAGACGGTCGACTTGCTTCGAGCTAAGCTTCGACAGGAGTTTGTCGACGCGCACCTCGGCAGCTGCAACGTCTTCCTCGTCCACCACCTGGGAGGAACGGCTTCTGCCCCGCCGCCCCTTCTCTGCCTCACGACGTGAACTTCGCTTCGAATGCTTCATTTTCTTCTCCTTGTCGGGGCTTGTTTGGTGCGTCCGTGCTGACCTGCATGATGCTTTGGAAAAATACCGCTCGGTTCTTGGAGGGTCGGGGCCGTCGCACCACCGACCCCGACCCGTGCCGCACCGGCCACCCTAGGGCCGCGGTCCCTTCCGACCCGTCGGCAGTCCGGCCTTTCGAAGGAGCGCCTTCTGCTCCGCCTTCGAGCGGTTGAGGCACCGGTAGGAGTGAACCGTCAGCCCGTTTGGTAGCTTCGGGTCCAGCGGCCCCTTCGAACACTTCGAGTAGGCGCATGCCCGAGTCGCCTGGATGGGCCCCTCGGCCTTCTTGATGACCGCTGCGGGCGCGGGCTTCTGCTTGGTCACCTTCGGTCTAGGTACGGCTTCGACGGCCTCGACGGAGCCGTCGCCCTTGCCGGCCATGTACACCGCCATCATCGCGGACAGGTTCTTCAGGAATTGCCGGAAGGCCACTTCGGTCCGACGGTCCTCCACCGCGCCCGTTTGGGTGCTCGAACCGCCGTTCTCCTTCGTGCCGCGTTTGGGTCGCGGGGCCTTCACCATTGGCGCCTCGAGGAGAGTAACCCCGGGGAGTGTTGGCTGGTGTGAGCTGCCGTTCGTTTCCGTGGTGTCTTTCATCGCCTACTGTCCTTTCGTGAGAACGGGGCAGAGGCCCCGTTCCGTTTCTTGCTAGCCTCGGGCACCGGTTTGACGCGAGGCAGCTTGAGGGCCCGTTGCGCGCGGAGGTAGGCGCCGAGCTTACGAGCGTGCTCGGCCAACCACTCTCTCGGGACTCCCGTGCAGTTGTTGGTCATCAGGGCGGCGCGATACATCGCTTTGACCCGGCGCAGCCCGGCGACGGTCGTGTTAGTCATACTCGCGGTCCTCGACGGAGACACCCCAGCAGACATTGGGCAGGTTTGCGAACTGCGCCAACGGACCATTGAGTAGGTCCTTCATTCGGTCAGCTCGCTTGGTCAGGACCTGGAAGGTGTGCCAACTCGCCATCTCCATCACTTGGCAGACAGCGGTGATGTAGTCCTCTGGAACGGCCTCCTGGAACAGGTCGCTCATCGAGTTAACAAAGATGGTCATGGGCTTCGACCACCGATGCGGCTCGGCGAGTTTATCTGGCACGAGTCGTGGGTCGAATCCGAGTTCGTATGCGTTCCCCAGGACGCCTCGGAATCGCTCCGCAAACGTCTCTGCATAGCAGTGCTTGCAACCCGGACTGACCTTCATGCATCCCCTCACCGGGTTCCAGGTGGCCATGCACCATTCAATCGCGCTCTTTTGGGACATCCTCTGCTCCTCTGATGGCGCGAATCGCCATTGTTGTGTCCGCAGAGGGTGCTGGAGTGCGCTGGACTTTGATAATCCAGTTGCCACGCGACAATTTACTGACAGTAGGAGGGGGAGTGGCTTTCTGGCACAGACGAGGGCGGGCGGCCCGGCCCGCCGTTTCCTACTACCCATTTACTACCCAAGTGCTTTGGTCTTAGGGTAAACCAAACGAAGACGGGCCTTTGGGCGTGTTGGACCGGCCTCTGAAAATCCTCGTGTCGGTGGTTCGATTCCGCCCCTGGGCACCGTGAGTTGGTTGATTTCGTTAGTGGGGGGTGTCTTGCGAATCTCCCAAGTCTTCCCTGTCCGCTAGAGTTTGTTACCCATTTGCTACCGCCCTCGGGGAGGTAGGGGCCTCTCGACCTAAATCACGCGATTTTTTCGCCTGCGAAAGTGCGCGTGGCCTCTCAGCCGGTTTGTCGATTTCTGTCGGTGGATTGATCGACATCACTCCTGCGACAGACCCTTGGCGTACTGTCCCGCTTTCACTGACGGCAAGAGGTGTTCCGTGAAGGTCAGGAGCGTTGTCGCAACCGGCGAGAGGTGCCCGTGCGGCACACGGCTTGATCACTGGGAGAGGGCAACAGGACTGAAAGCATCCCGGTGCGCCTCCAGGAACTGCCGGAGACTGGCAGCAGGCGGCGCCAATGTGATCAAGGTCGGCAGCGGAGACCAAGGCATCTACGTCGCCCCGCTCTGTTCTCCCTGCAACGGCATGGCTGACGACCTTGAGGTCGAGCTCCCGCTGGTGCCGGCGAGCGCTCAGAAGACCTGCGGGTACCAGCGAAGAGGGTCAATGCCGGCCGAAGGTTCCGATCAGGCTCTGGTGGGAGTTGGTCAGAAGACGGCGGCTCGCCGTCGCTCTTGAACCGCGCCGCGACCTACTCGAAGTTCGTTGGGGAACGAAGTGACGGACTCGTTGCTTGGTGTCCTCTAGTCTTCCATCAGCGGGCGCTAGAAATGGGCGTTTCGGGGATTCGAATGACGGCCAGGAACGCGGGCCCTGCCGAGTCCGCCGACGTTGGCTGAATCCCTCCGTCTCTCCCCGATTTTCAGGTAACCGGGGACCTGCCATCAAGAACGTCCTTCGCGCCCCGTGCGCGTCGACTTTCCAGCCCGCTCTGCTACCCTTCTGGCGTGCGGTTCGTCAGATGGAGAGACGTCCCCATCCCGGCAAAGCTCTACTTTGCCGTCGGCCTCATGGCCATGCTCCTGGTCTGCGAGCTGCTGACCTTGCGGTTCGCGATGCACACGCTGTCCGCCGCGCGCGCGCTCGTCGGCGGCGAG
>JBKQJL010000062.1:0-9459 GCA_052147975.1 Myxococcaceae bacterium | reverse complement strand
TTGTAACGTTTCGTTCAATTGTTGGGAAGGGAGTGTCGCGGCGCTAACAGCGTCTCTCAGGAGACGGTCTTGAGGCGGCGAGCAAACGTTTCGAGGAGTTGGTACTTGGCCAGCTTTCGCTCCAGGGTGGGGCGGCTGATGCCGAGCAGCTGGCAGGCCTTCCCCTTGTGGCCGTGGGTGAGGGTGAGGGCGCGTGAAATGAGGACGCGCTCGGCTTCGGCCAGCGTGGGAAACGGGCCCTCGGGCGGCCAGTTGGGCGCCCGGGCCGCGGCGGAAGCGGGCTGCTCGAGCGGAGGCAGGTGCTCCGCCAGCAGCACGTCGGCCGGCGCCAGCACCACAGCGCGGGTAAGGACATTCTCCAACTCCCGGATGTTGCCGCGCCAGGGCAGAGCGCGCAGATGCTCGAGCACTTCAGGTGGGACTCGATTCACGCGCTGGTGGACCTTTTCGTTAATCCGCTCGAGCAGTGCCTGCACCAGCGCTGGGATGTCGTCGGGCCGCTCCCGCAGCGGAGGGACGTGGAGGGTGATGACGCGCAGCCGCTGTTGGAGGTCCTCGCGGAAGCGGCCGGCCTGCACTTCGGCCGCCAAGTCCCGGTGGGTGGCGGCGATGACGCGCGCCTCGAGCGGCAACCGTTTCACCCCGCCCACCCGCTCGAATTCCCGCTCCTGGAGAACCCGCAGCAGCTTGGCCTGAAGCGGCAGCGACAAGTCGCCTATTTCATCCAGGAAAATGGTGCCCTGCTCGGCCAGCTCGAATTTCCCGGGCTTGAGGGCCACCGCCCCAGTGAAGGCGCCTCGTTCGTGCCCGAAGAGCTCGGATTCGAGCAGCGTGTCCACAATCGCCGAGCAGTTGATGCCGATGAAGGGCCGAGGCTCGTCATAGGAGTAATTGTGGATGACGCGGGCGATGAGCTCCTTGCCCGTCCCGGACTCCCCGGTGATGAGCACCGAGGCCCGCGTCGCCGCGGCCACCCGGCCAATCTCCTTCACCAGCGCCTGCATGACCGGCGTCCGACCGACGATGTCGCCCAGCCGTGCGGCCGCCGGGACGCCGGCGGCCGCCGCCAGCGCCCGGCGCGAGAGCTGCCTCACCTGCAGCGCGCGCTCCACCACCAGGTCCAGCACCCCCGGGTCCGGGAAGGGCTTGTGCACGTAGTCAAAGGCCCCGAGCTTCATCGCCCGGATGGTGGACTCCATGTCGTGGTAGGCGGTGACGAGGACGATGGGCGCATCCCCGCAGCGCTCGTGCATCTCCTCGATGATGTCCAGCCCCGTTCTGTCCGGCAACATCATGTCCAAGATGACCAGCGAGGGCGAACTGGTACTCGCCGCCCGAAGCCCTGCCTCGGCCGTGGTGGCCGTCACGACATGGAAGCGCGGCTCACCGTCGCGTTCTATCTCCTCGAAATGCAGCGCCAGCGTCTCGAGCAACGACACGTCGTCGTCGACGATGAGCAGCGTGTCGCTCGGACGTCCAGCAGCCATGGGGCCTCGGTGCTCAGCCTGGGGCAAAGACCAGGGTGAAGAGGGTGCCAGGCTTTTCGTCGGTGTGCACCTCGGCCTGGCCTTCCTGGTGCAGCATGACTTGTCGCAGCGCGGCCAGCGACAGTCCGGCGCCCCGGGCGAGCCGCGAACCGAAGGGCTCGAAGGCCTGGGCTTGCTCTTCCGCCGACAGGGTGGTGGCCAAGTCCCGCACCGACAGCATGGCGCCTCCCGTGGGGCGCGACAGCAGCTTCACCTCGACGTTGGCGCCCTCCGGCAGAGCGGCGGCCACGTTGAGCAACAGCTGCGACAGCACCGGCCAGGTGCGGTGGGCGTCGGCGCGGACTGCCGGTAGGCTCGCCGGGGCGTCCACCTGCACCGACTGCTGGCGTCCTTTGAGCTCCGAGGCAATGGCCTCGACGGCCCGCGCCACCAACTCCCGCAGCCCCACCGCCTCCAGCGTCACCGGGCGGTCCCGCCCGTACTCGGCCAGCATGGTGAGCATTCGTTCCAGGGTGCGAATCTCTCGCTGCGCGATGGTGAGCCGGCGCTGGTCGCGTGGGGAGAGCTCCGCGTTGCGCGCCAGCGTCTGGACTGACAGCTTCACGCTGGAGAGGGGGTTGCGGAGCTCATGGCTGAGGGCCGAGGACAGCCGGGAGATTTGCAACGGCGGCGCGTGGTGCAGCACCGCCTCGAGGTCCAGCGCCCAGGCATGGCGCAACCCTTGTGCGGAAGACAACCACAGCCGTAACCAGCCCCCCGACTCCCCGCTTCCGACGCGGAGGAATTCCACACCGCCGCCGCCGACGGCCACCGCGTCGAGACTCAGAGCCCGGGCCTCGTCCACCTCCAGTGCGGCGCTCACCGACTCACCCACCCGGAGCCGGCCCAGCCGCTGCAGCACCGGGCACTGTCCACGCACCTCGGACAGGCGCAAGTCCTGGCCCCAGCTGAGGTGCGCCAAGGCGTCGGGCAGGGGAATGTCCATGGCGAGCGCTGGGTCCAAAAGGTTACGCTGGAGTGGCTGGCCCGCGCACGCGAATGGACGGACGGCTCCTCTTCAAGAACTGCACGCTGCTCGAGGGGGAACGCCTCGCGCAGGGCCGCGTGGTGGTGGTGGAGGGAGCAACGGTGTCCCAGGTTGGCCCGGACGCAGGCGTCCCGGTGCTGCCTGGGGACTGGGCAGTGGACGCCCGGGGCCGTCTCCTCGTTCCAGGCCGCGTCGACGCCCATGCCCGCCTCACCGGGCCTCTCGCCTCGCCCGCTCGGTGGACGGCCTCCGAGGTGGAGGCGTTGGCCGCGGCCGCGCTGGCGCGCGCGCTGCGCTCGGGCGTCACCTGCGTCTTCGAGCACCTCGCCTCGGTGGAGCAGCCCGCCGAGGCGCTGGCCATGGAGGCCCTCACCGCCGAGCGCCTTGGCATTCGCCTGTTGGCCTCGCACGCCACCGGAGGCGAAGGCTGGCAGGGGCCGCTCGAGGCCAACCTGGACTTTCTGAAAGCCTGGTCCGGCCACCCGCTGGTGCGCGGGGCGGTGGGGCTCTCCCGTCTGGCGGATGCTCCCGAGCCTCTGTTGGCCCGTCTGGCTGGCGCCAGCGCGGCGGCCGAAGCGGTGGTGCACCTCGGCCTGGCGGAAACCGACGAGGACTTGGTGCTGAACTACCAGCAGTACGGGATGCGCAGCGTGGAGCGCCTGGCCCGCCACGGGCTGCTCGGCCCGCGGACGGTGGCTGCACACGCCCGCTGCGTCGACGCGCACGAGGCGCGGGTGCTGGCCGAGAAGGGAGTGCTGGTGGCGTGGTGCCCGCTGCGGGACCTCCTTTCTGAAGGACACGGCTTCGAGGCCTTGTGGATTCCGGAGCACCGGGTGGCGCTCGGGACCTCCGGGCTGGGCACGCTTCCACAGCAGTGGGACGCCGCCCTGGCCATGGGCCGCAAGGCGGGACGGTTGGGCCGGCTGTGGGCGGAGGAACTCGTCCCGGCGCTCCTCCACGGCGGGGCGGCGGACCTCCTGGCGGACGTCTACGGCGCCCCCGCCGGCCGCGTCGTCACCGGGGGGCTGGGGGACCTCGTGCTGCTGGACATGCTGCCCGCCGAGGACGTCTGGACGGCGGAAGTGGCGGCCGAGGTGAGTCGAGCGCCGGTGGCCTGGACGGTGGTGGCGGGCAGGGTAGTCCTGCGCGACGGGCAGCTGCTCGGCGCGGACGCCTTGGAGCTCGAGCGCGAGGCGGTGGCGGTCCGGCGTGCGCGGCGCTGAGGCCCGGCTTCGCGCTCAACTCCGCCGGGCGGCCGCGCGCCGCGCGCCGCTTCTCGCCGCCGGACGCACCACCGCCTACCGTTTGGTGAACGGGCTCGCCGACGGCTTTGCCAACGCCACGGTGGACGTCTTCGGAGACGTCCTGGTGCTGGCGCTCTACAGCCAGGACGAGCCCGGGCCCCTCCTCGAGGCGCTCGTCGCCGAGTGTGCCCCGCGGGCGGTGTACCTGAAGCGGCGCCCTCGGGTGGCGAGCCGGCTGCTGCCGGAGGAGCTCCGCGCCCGGGCCCCCTCGCAGCCGGCCTATGGCCCTCCAGTGGAGGCGCTGGACGTGCTGGAGGAGGGGCTCGTCTTTCGCATTCGCCCGGCGGAGGGGCTGGCGGTGGGGCTTTATTTGGACATGCGCGAGACGCGGGCCTTCGTCCGGGCACATGCCGCGGGGACGACACTGCTCAATTGCTTTTCCTACACCGGCGGCTTCGCTGTCGCCGCCCTGGCCGGCGGCGCCGCGGCCGCCGCCAACGTCGACTTGAGCAAGCGCGCCCTGGCCTGGGCCGCGGAGAATGCGGCGCTCAACGGCCAGCGGGCCGAAGCGCTTCCCGGTGACGTCTTCGCCTGGCTGCGGCGGCTGGCCAAGGCCGGACGCACCTTCTCCTGGCTGGTGCTCGACCCGCCCGCCTTCGCGCGCGGCCCCTCGGGGCCCTTCAGCGTGGCCAGAGACACCCCGGCGCTGGTGGCCCGGGCCGCCCCGGTGGTGGCCCAAGGAGGGCTCCTCATCGCCTGCTGCAACCAGCACAGCCTTTCCGCGGAGCGCTTCGCTGCCCTGGTGCAAAAGGGGCTGGCCGCCGCCGGGCGCGCCGGCCAACGCGTGGCGCGACTCGGTGCCTCCCCGGTGGACTTTCCCCGCGCGCCCGGTGAGCCTTTGGGCCTCAAAGTCGAGGTGCTGCGGCTCGACGGCAATGCGCTAGCCTTGCAAGCGTGAGCGCGCCTGACTCGCCAGCCCCCGCCCGCTTCGGGAAGTACACCCTGCTCGACCGGCTGGCGGTGGGGGGCATGGCTGAAATTTTTCTCGCCCGGCAGGCCGGAATGGAGGGCTTCGAGAAGACGCTCGTCATCAAACGCATCCTGCCCAGCCTCACCCGGGTGGAGGGCTTCGTCGCCATGTTTCTCAACGAGGCCCGGCTGGCCTCGCAGCTCACCCACCCCAACATCGTCCAAATTCATGAATTGGGGCGCATCGGCGACAGCTACTTCATCGCCATGGAGTACCTCTTCGGCCGGGACATGGCGCGCATTATTCCCAAGGCGGCGGCGCTGGGAATTCCATTCCCCCACGTCTACGCGCTGAAAATCGCCGCCTCGGTGTGCGAGGGCCTCTACTACGCGCACCAGATGGCGGACGCCTGGGGCAACGCGTTGCACATTGTCCACCGCGACGTGACGCCGGAAAACGTCTTCGTCTCCTTCGACGGCATGGTGAAGGTGCTCGACTTCGGCATCGCCAAGGCCCGCGGACAGGTGGGCCAAACCCAAGCTGGCGAAATTAAGGGGAAGCTGGCCTACATGAGCCCGGAGCAATGCCTCGGGCAGCCGCTTGACCAGCGCAGCGACATTTTCTCGCTCGGCGTCGTCCTCTACGAGTGGCTCACCGGTTACCGCCTTTTCACCGGGGACTCGGAGGTGGCCGTGCTCAAGTCCATCACCGACGGCAAAATTTACGGCCCTTCCTACTTCAAGCCGGACATTCCCCCCACCGTGGAGCAAGTCGTCATGCGGGCGTTGGAGAAGGACCGGGAGAAGCGCTACGCCTCGGCCTGGGACATGCAGCGCGACCTGGAGCGCGCCATGGGCGAATTTCCTTTCCGGCCCTCCAGCATCCACCTCTCCAACTTCCTTAAGCAGCTGTTCGCCGGCGAGCTGGACGAGGAGCGGGCCCGTCTGGCCCGGCGGCTGGACGCCCCGCTGGGCGGCAACGGCGTCCCGGCCATGGACGCCGCGCCACTTCAGGTGACGCTGGAGGAGTCAGAGCGCCGGGCGCTGCAGACGGTGGCCGAGCGTCACGGCCTGGGGGCGGAGGAGCTGGCGCGGGATGTGCTGCGCGACTGGCTCAAGTACCGCTGACATGCCTCGCCTCAAGTTGACGCTGGAGTACGAGGGCACGGCCTACGTTGGCTGGCAGCGCCAGCTCAACGGCCCCTCGGTGCAAGAGGTGGTGGAGCGGGCCTTGAGCGAGCTGCTCGGCACCCCGGTGTCCACCGAGGCCGCCAGCCGCACCGACGCCGGTGTCCATGCGCTCGGGCAGGTGGTGTCCTTCATGGCGCCGAGGACGCTTCCCTTGACGGCCTACCTCCGGGGGCTCTCGGCGCTGCTGCCCGAGGACGTCTCGGTGGTGGGGGCGGCGGAGGTGGCGGAAGGCTTTGACCCGCGGCGCGACAGCCTCGGCAAACGCTACCGCTACCGCATCTCCAACCGGAGTGTCCGCTCGCCCCTGCGCCGGCGGACGCACTGGGAGCTGTTTGCCCCCTTGGACGTGGCCGCCATGGAGGAGGCGGCGCGGCCTCTGTTGGGCACCCATGACTTCTCCGCCTTCCGTGCCGCCAACTGCGAGGCGCCGACGACGCAGAGGACGCTGCGTGAGCTGGCGCTCGTCTCCTCCCTCGACGTTGTGCAATTCGACGTGGAGGGCACGGCCTTCCTCAAGCACATGGTGCGTAACCTGGTGGGGACGTTGGTGGAGGTGGGACGGGGCCGCCGGCCCGTCGCCTGGGTGGCCGAGGTGCTGGCCTCGCGCGACCGGACGCAAGCCGGGCCCACCGCTCCGCCCCAGGGGCTGCTGCTGGTGGAGGTGCGCTACCCGGGGGTAGGCCGTGGTGCCGGGTAACGGCAAAGGACCGCTGGCTGGCAGTCGCATGCGTGTTGCTGCTCAAGGCCCGAGCAACGCCACCACGCCCTCGGCGCACCCGTAGGCAAGGGTGTAGCCAGCCCCGCCGTGGCCGTAGTTGTGAATGACGCGCCCCTCCCGCTCCAGTCGCACCGAGGGCCGGCAGGGCCGTAGCCCGGCGCGGTCACCGAGGACAGGCCCGTGGCGGAGTCCCGAGGCACGGGCGCGCTCGAGAATGCGTTCTCGAAGCGCCGGGTCCGGGGTAAGCGACTGGGTGTCCGGGCAGGGGAGGGCGCACCCGCCGAGGACGACGTCGTGGCGCCTGGGGATGCTGTACAGCATGGCCGACTCGTCCCGCGCGTCGGCCAAGGAGAGCTGGGTGTCGAGCTCGCCGGGCGCCACCAGCAGCACCTGGCCGTACACCGCCTGCAGCGAGCCGTCGTTGGCGAGGGCGCGCGCCCCGAGGCCGGTGCAGTGCACCACCACCTGCCCGGCCACCGCATCGAGGGACCTCACCCTCTCCTTTCGGATGGGCCTGTGCAGCTGTCCCTCCAGCCAGCCGAGGAAGAGTGCTGGCTCCACCCTGGGGGCCCGAAAGCGCCAGGCCGGGCAGCCGAGCGGGGAGGTGGCGGAGAGGGCGAGCTCCTCCACACTGGGGGCCCACCAGGGCGCCTCGGGCCCGTCGGCCGCCTCGTACACAGTGAGGACGTCCACGCCTGCTTCCGGCACGGCTTGGGCCAGGGCCTCCAGCCGCTGGCGCGAGCGCCGCGCCCATCCATTCACCTGGGCCGGTGGGTCGGCCCGGAAGGGAAACCACAGCGCTCCCGCCACGGCGGACGTGGTGGCGTCTCCCCTGGCCGCGGCCACCACCTGGACAGAGTGGCCGGCGGCCTGGAGCTCCACAGCGGTGGTGAGGCCAATGACGCCGGCCCCGACGACGGTGACGTCCACGGCGTAGCCTTCTGCCACGAGTCCCCCCGGGCCGTCTCCTCGCGCTAGGCCCGGGCCGGCTTTCCGAAGCGCAGCTCGCCCTTGCCCGCGTCCACGCGCACCGTGTCGCCGGGGAGGTACTCGCCGGAGAGCACCTTCAGGGCCAGCGGGTCCTGAAGGTACTTCTGGATGGCGCGCTTGAGGGGCCGCGCCCCGTACACCGGGTCATACCCATGCTCGCCGAGAAAGGCTTTCGCCGCGTCGGTCATCTCCAGCGTCAGCTTTCTGTCCTCCAAAAGCTTCCGCAGCCGGCCCAGCTGAATGTCCACAATGTGGTGCAAGTCGGACTTCTTGAGCGGCTCGAAAATGACAATCTCGTCCACCCGGTTGAGAAACTCTGGCCGGAAGTGGGCGCGCAGCGCGTCCATCACCCGCTGGCGAGCGGCCTCGTCGAGGCCCTTGCCCTCGGCGGCCACCAGCCCCTGGCTGCCCAGGTTGGACGTCATGATGAGCACTGTATTTTTGAAGTCCACGGTGCGGCCCTGGCTGTCGGTGAGCCGGCCGTCGTCGAGAATTTGCAACAGCACGTTGAAGACGTCCGGGTGTGCCTTCTCAATCTCGTCGAGCAGCACCACCGAGTAGGGACGCCGCCGGACGGCCTCGGTGAGCTGTCCGCCCTCGTCGTAGCCCACGTAGCCGGGAGGCGCGCCCACCAGTCGGGAGACGGAGTGCTTCTCCATGTACTCGGACATGTCCAGACGGATGAGGGCGTTCTCGTCGTCGAAGAGGAACTCGGCCAGCGCCTTGGCCGTCTCCGTCTTTCCGACGCCGGTCGGGCCGAGGAAGATGAAGGAGCCGATGGGGCGGTTGGGGTCCTGTAGCCCGCTCCGGGCACGGCGGATGGCGTTGCTGACCGCTTCAATGGCCAGCCGCTGCCCCACCACGCGCTTCTCCAGCCGCTCCTCCATGTGGATGAGCTTCTGGACCTCTCCCTCCATGAGGCGTGACACTGGGATGTGGGTCCACTTGGCCACCACCTGGGCAATGTCCTCGGCGTCCACTTCCTCCTTCAGAAACTTTTGCTTCTTCTGGAGCTCATTCAACTTCGCGTTCAGCTCCTCCAACTCGCGCTCCAGCGCAGGGATGGTGCCGAACTTCAGCTCGGCCGCGCGGTTGAGGTCCGACTGGCGCTCCGCAGCGGCCTGCTCGGTGCGCGCCTTGTCCAGCTTCTCCTTGACGGAGCGGATTTTGGCGATGGCGCCCTTTTCCGCCTCCCAGTGGGCCTTCAACGAGGAAAACGTCTCGCGCAGGTCAGCCAGCTCCTTCTCCAGGCCGGCCAGGCGCTCCCGCGCGTATTTGTCCGACTCCTTCTTCAGCCCCTCGCGCTCAATTTCGAGCTGGGTAATCCGACGGCGGATGTCGTCGATGGGCGTGGGCATGGAGTCAATCTCGATGCGCAGCCGGCTGGCCGCCTCGTCCACCAAGTCGATTGCTTTGTCCGGGAGGAAGCGGTCGGCGATGTAGCGGTTGGACAGCGTGGCGGCGGCCACCAGCGCTGCGTCCTGGATGCGCACCCCGTGGTGGACCTCGTAGCGCTCCTTCAGCCCGCGCAGGATGCTGATGGTGTCCTGCACCGTCGGCTCGCCCACCATGACCGGCTGAAAGCGCCGCTCCAGGGCCGCGTCCTTCTCAATGTACTTGCGGTACTCGTCCAGCGTGGTGGCGCCGATGCAGTGCAGCTCGCCGCGCGCCAGGGCCGGCTTCAGCATGTTGCCGGCGTCCATGGCCCCTTCGGCTTTGCCCGCGCCCACCAGGGTGTGCAACTCGTCGATGAAGACGATGATTTCGCCTTCCGCTGAAGCAATCTCGTGCAGCACGGCCTTGAGGCGCTCCTCGAATTCGCCGCGGAATTTT
>JBKQJL010000061.1:0-47103 GCA_052147975.1 Myxococcaceae bacterium | reverse complement strand
GTGGCGTCGGGCTCCTCTTCTGGCCGGAGCTGGCGACCCTGGGAGGCGGCTCGGGCCACGGCACCGGCATCGCGCTCGCCTGCCTCGCCACCCTGGTGGCATCCGCCGGGAACCTCCACTCCCAGCGCCTCTTCGCTCGTGGTGTGGCTGTCGTCCCTGGGACGGCCTGGGCCATGGGGTACGCCGCGGTTCTCCTCCTCGGTTGGTGCGCGGCCCGGGGCGTTCCGGTGGCCTTCGACTGGCGCCTGCCTTACGTGCTCTCGCTCCTCTACCTGAGTGTCGTCGGCTCCGTGGTGGCCTTCGTCTCCTACCTGACGCTGCTCCGCCGCATCGGTGCCGGGCGCTCAGGCTACACTGCGGCGGTCATCCCGGTCGTGGCCATGCTGGCCTCTACTGCTTTCGAGGGCTACCGCTGGACTGTAGCAGCGGTGGCGGGCATGGCCTTGGTGCTAGCGGGAACAGTGCTTGTTCTGCGATCGAAGCAGCGCACCACCGGCGGCGGAGCGCAGCTGTCGAGCGCACGGCGTCAGCGATGAGCGAGCGCCCCCACGCCCAAGCAGCGCCCAGGCATTAGCCGCGACGAGGTGCCACGACCACACGTCTCGGCGAACGCGGGGATTCCCAAGACTAGGCTCTGACGGTGACGTCGTTTCGCACGTTGTTTCGTGGGCGGCCCGACGTCCTCCCCTCGAGGCGCGCTTCGTCAGCAAGAAGAACGGAAGGTTATTCGCACTCGTGCTCGAGACACGTGGCCCGACCTCTGTGCTCTGACAAGCCGGAAGGCTGAAGGCAGACATTCGGGAGGGCCGTCCTCGTCCCCACATTTCGTGACACCGAGGGCGAACTCCTCGCTTCACTACGAGCGCCGAGACCAAAGCCAGAGCTCTCTCAGGCGTTCGCCTGATAACCAAGCATTCCGCCTTGTGGCATTACCGCCCCATGCGCGTTCTCGCTCTTCAGCGAGCTTTGGGGAGTCGGCGGGAAGGGCGCTTGTACAACGAGGGGGAGTTGGTTTGCGTGGTGGCGCGACGTGGAGAACGCAGTCCTCGACACGCCCTCTGGTCGTTGGTGGCCATCGCCAATTTGCTCGCCATCGCTGGGTGCGGTTTTGGCACATATGACGACAGCGCTGCTCCGCAGGTGACCAGTGCGACCGACGGCATAGCCGATGCCGGCCAGTGGTGGCCTTGGGTCTGCCCGGATGGCGACAATCCGAGCCCAGCCTCCACACCTCTCGACTACACAGCATCGGGTTCCTGTGGAGACGGTGGCGCGTTCACCCTCGGCGTCAATGGCTGCGAGATTCTCGGCACGTGGTCCGTTCTCGGTCTGTCAGACGTACAGACCCTCCAACCGACGAGCACGCCAAACCTGGGTGGATGGATTGTGTCGGGGACACCTTCCTCCGCGGATGGTGGGGTGTCCTTCGCAGACGGTGGTGCTGAGGCTTGGACCTGCGAGGCAACGCCGACGGCGGACGCCGGGCTGACGTTCACTTGTGCCGACGCCATCTCTTCAGCGCCGACGTGCGAGAGCACTCTCACCCCGGTGAGCAGCCATTGAGCGAGCCATCTTCGTGAAGTCGCCGCGTCTCTGGGCGCTCGGCATCGTGGCTCTGCTGCCTGTCTCATCTGCGCTGGCCCAGTTGGACACCCCGGGCCCTACTGCTCCACCGCCCTCCGAAGGTCACGCTCCCGGTTTTCCTACGGCCGCCGCGCAGGTCGCAGAATCCTCCTTCCGGGTCGACGCCGGGGCGGCCATCGCGGACGGGGGCGTGCAGCAGTTCATCCCCGACGTCCCCGCCACCGAACCGTTCTCGCCAAAGCGCCCAGACGTGGTGGCTCCTGTGGGGCCGCCCGACTTCCAGACGACGGTTACGGCTGTGCGGCCCGATCCGGCCCTCCTTGGCGCCAGCGCCACGACCGTTACGCGCGAGCAGGTCGAAGCCTTGCCGGGCGGCGACAACCAGACCATCGCTGACATTGTGACAATGCAGCCTGGCACCGTCGCGGATTCGTTCGGCTCGAATATCCACGTGCGGGGTGCGGATGGCGCAATCACTTATGTCGTCGACGGGATCCCCATTTTCACGCCCCCGCTCGGGACGGTCGGACAGCTATTGAATACGTTGCCAATCCGGCTGGTGCAAAACGTCACCGTGTACACCGGCGGGTTCCCGATCGAGTACAGCTCTGCGCTCGGCGGTGTTGTCGACATCCAGACCCGGCGGCCGACCGTCAATCCCACCGGGGAAGCGCAGATTACATACGGCAGCTACAACTTCACCGACATCGCCTTCAACTATTCGCAGACCAGCGGCAAGCTCAGCGTCTTCGTCAGTGCGGACTACGTCAGTACAGTTCGCGGATTGGACACCCCCAATGCTGTCGGAGTGCTCCATGACTACCGGAGCGGCGGTAACGGCTTCGCCAAACTGGACTACGAAATCGACGGAAACAACCGGTTGGCGTTGGTGGCGACCTACGAACAGGATAAATTCCAGATTCCCATCGATCCGACGATGCTGCCGCTGTCGGACGCCCCGCCGGGCGCGGTTCGGGGTAACGACGTGTACGGTAACCCGCCGCCGCCCTTTGTCCCCTACAACGCCAACCCGACTGACTTCGAGCGCACGTTTTTCGCCGCGCTCTCGTTTATTCACACTGGTGACGTCCGCACACAGATCTCCGTATTCGCCCGCGGGCTGTACGAGGATTTTAACTGTGATCCGGTTGGCTCGCTGGGTCCTACCGCCGATCCCGGATCCGTCTGCACCACGTTCACCCGTAGCGCGCTCCAATTCGGCGCACTTGCCAATACGACGTGGAGCTGGCTACCCGGCAACACCTGGAAAGCGGGGGTCGAACTCCGGGGTCAGCACGGCTCCGTCAACACGTCGCTGTTCACGCGCGACGACGGCTCCTCTTCGGGCGGCCCGGACCCGTCTCTGACGCTGACGGGGAGCGACAACATCAACACGCTCTATGGCGGCGCCTACTTGGAAGATCGAATCGAGGTCGGCAACTTCACGCTCCTACCGGGCGTACGGTTCGACATTCAGAACACCACCTTCGCCTCCTCCGCCGAGCCCAACTTGTTCCTAAGCGGGCCCAGCGCACGCTTGGGAGCCTCCTATGCGTTCGACGACGCCGTGATCCTCCACGCCTTCGTCGGCTACCTATGGGAAGCGCCGGTCAACTTCGATGCTCCGGTGTTGGCGCCGATCCTGATCCCCGCTTTGGCGGGGCAGCCGCAACCAGTAGATCTCAAGCCGGCAACGACTCTGAGCGCCGAGCTGGGCGTCTCCGTGCATCCCAAGCCCAACTTCACGCTGGGCCTGACCTTCTGGGGCCGCTTCAGCTACAACATGCTCGACCATCAGAACATTGGGAACTCTGATCTGTGGGCCAGCTTCAACTGGCAAAAGGGCCGGGCCGCCGGCTTCGACTTATACGGCCAGGGTCAGATCGCGAAGTTCTTGGGTTTCATTTTGGACGGCTTCGCCAATCTCAGCACTCAGAACGCCCAGCAGCTCAACATCAATTCTCAGAAGTTCTTGTTCTCGTCTGCCGAACTGACAGCGTCTGGAGTATGGAGCACCATGGACCACGTGCAGAACTGGACCGCGAATGTTGGCTTCATACTCCACGATGTTGGCAAGTGGAACAACTTGGCCATTCGCTACAACTACGGCAGCGGCTTCCACACCGGCGTCGCAACCAACGAGCTCGTACCTGAGCATTCCACTTTCGATGTGACGCTCAGCCATGTGTTTGACTTGCCGTTGAGGCCTGAGGTTGCGTTCGACGTCTTTAACCTCTTCAACGACATCTATGCCTACCGGCTGGGCACCGGTTTCTTCGGCAACTCCCAGTTCGCCGCTCTCCGCCGGTTCGATCTCCGACTGCTCTTGCATTTCGGCTAGTCGCTACCCGTCGGCTCGAATTCTGCAGGAGCAGGACCTTGACGAGCTTTCTCTTGCGGTGCTCATTGCTGATGACTTTCGGCCTTTTCATGGAAGGTTGCGGGGCGACCGGTAGCTGTCTGTTCACGACCGACGCCGGCTACGACTACTGCGAGGATTTTTTGGGTAGCGAGTTCAACGACACCGCTGCGGAAAATAGCTGTAGCTTAGGAAACGGAATCTACTCGTCGAGCCCCTGCTCCATGGTCGGGGCCTTAGGCGTCTGCGCCATCGGCACTGGAACGGGCGACAACTACCAGTACGTGTACACGCTCCTCGGCGGCGAACCGGACGCTGGCGCGGTCACCTTGACGACGTTGGAAAGCGCATGCGGGATCGCAGGCGGGACATTCACTTCGCCTTGAGCGGCGGGCCGCGCTCGCACTCGTGCGACGCAGACGCGTGAACGCCAGTGTTTTGAGCTCCTGAAGCGAACTCCCAAAGCGTCGCTGCGGCCCGCCGCCGCAAGGCTTTGCCGCAAACGAATGGATGCCCCGGAATGTTCCATGGGGGCTCAAGGGCGTCCAAAAAGCGGAATTAAATGGTCCAATCGGTTGTCGCCGAAGTGGACCTAGGCGATGGACCAAGACCTGCCTACGGTGAGTGGGGTCCAGAATGGCCAACGTCGATTCGGTATCTCTTCCGCCTCTCTTTGCCGTCCGACCGTCGAACCAGCGGCACCTTTGAAAGACTTCAACGAAAGGAGAATCCCAGAGAACAAGGATAGAACTGATGCCAAAGCGTGAGTGTCAACCTTTCGAAAGGGGCCTCGCAGGGGCGCCAAAGGGCTGGCGGCAGCACTCGCCTGCTTTCGTGAACCTGCGACGGCATCGTCGACGTCGTCCCTAACCAGAACCGCCGACAAGAAATCAGTGGAGTAAGACTTTGCAATCCCGCAGCGGGCGCGTCCCAGCTTTTTGTAGGCGCGCTTTTGACACTTCAGAGGGAGCTTCGCATGCTTAAAATACTTCGCTTTTCAGCAATCTGCACTATCAGCGTCGCGTTTGCAGGGTCGTCCGCCAGGGCTCAGGACTTCGAGACCATTCAATACCCGGCGGCAGTGACTACCATTCTAAACGGCGGGCCCAATCCGGAGGGCACGAGCGTCGGTGGCTACACCGACACGGCTGGTGTCACCCACGGCTTTAAGTTGACGGCCGAAGGCAAATTCACATCGTTTGACCCACCGGGTTCGGCGTTCACGACTCCCAACTTCATTAATGTGGAAGGAACCATTGTAGGCGGCTATCTTGATGCGGAAGGCATAAGCCGCGGCTTTGTCCTGAAAGGCGAAGAATATTCGACGGTTGATTTCCCCGGAGCGGCTGGAACAATCCTCACTGGCATCAGTCCCTTGGGCGAAATTTCCGGGGAAGCCTGTGACACGGCGCTCTGCAACACGACCACTCACAGTTTTGTATTGTCCAACAAAGGCGTCTTCAGAAGCTTCGACCCACCCGGGGCAATTAGCAGCAGCGCCAGCACCGTAAGCATCACTGGCGAAGTCGTAGGCTCGTACACTGATAGTGCCGGAAACACTCACGGGTACGTGCTAGCCCACGGGACTTTCAGCACGATTGACGTTCCAGGTGCTGTTTTCACTTTTGCCGGAGGGGGCAACGCCGAGGGCGACGTCGTAGGTGAATATGCCACTGCGGCTGGCGTCACCGGGGCTTTTCTTCTGAGCAACGGTGCGTTCACGACGTTCCAGGCGCCCGGCGCCGGCACGAGCTCGGGTCAGGGCAGTGGAGCAAGCGGAATCAATATTGAAGGTACTATTGTGGGATTTTTCGTGAACTCGGAGGGCAATGTCTTTGGATTCATCCGAACGAAATAAAGCGGGCCAATGCGCTTGAGTCGTGCGTGGCGCTGGGTTGCCTCTCGTCAATGCGCTTTGCTGCATTGGCGAGAGGACCACTCATCTCGCCAGCCCGTGCCGAGCGGCCGATGCTGCGTTCTGGCGCTATTTAAGTAACGGAAGTTGTCGGCGTCGAGTGTCGAACATCGAAGAAACGGTGAGGCGGCGGCCAGGCGCCCTCAGGCCGGGGAAGGAACTGAACAGGCAAGCCGATGGTCTTGCTCTCCAGACGAGCGCGTCGAATTTCCGTGGCACGTAGGTAAGATTGTGTCCGAGTAGAGCTTCGGTGCCGTCCCTTAGCCGAAGCGGTCCCGTTGCGGGGAGGGCGGTCCATCGAGGATCGCCCGCAGGCGAGGCACCGCACGGGTTGTCTGGGCGGCGTCGACGGCAGCGAAGCCCAAGACAAGGCCCCCCCGTCGAAGCGGGCGTATTGAGAACTTTGAGAGGGGCAACATCTCCAATTGAGCCTCGATGGCCATCCTGCAAATCGCACGGTCATTCGCAGGGGTTGTGAGGCGCGCCAGGACCTGCATCCCGCACATTGAGCCGATGACTTCGAGATGGCTACCGAGTTCGGAGGCGATGGCCGACACGAGCGCCGACCGGCGTTCAGCGTATACCGTGCGCATGCGCCGCAAATGACGGCCGAGGTCTCCGCTGGTGATGAAGTCCGCAGTCACAGCTTGAGGTAAGAGCGCGACGTAACGGTGTAGCGTCGACAAGGCCGCAGAGAAGGGGTCTACGAGCGTGTCGGGGACGACGAGGTACGCTAAGCGCAGCCCGGGGAACATTGACTTGCTTAGCGTTCCGGCGTGGAGGACGACGTCGCGATCATCAAGCCCTTGCATGGCAGGCAGAGGTCGTCCTTCGTACCGGAACTCACTGTCGTAGTCGTCCTCAAAAACCCACGCACCGACCTCCTCCGCCCACCCCATCAGGAGCATGCGTCGGTCGAGCGACAGAGTGGTGCCCAAGGGTGCTTGATGCGCTGGGGTCACATAGGCAAGCCGCGCGCGGGGAGCCGCAGCGATTCCTCGCGAGACGTCCAAGCCGGCGTGGTCGACCGGCACCGGTACGAGTTTGAGACCTGCGGCTTCGAGGACACGACGCGCGCCGAAATAGCCCGGATCCTCCATCCAGACCGAGTCGCCTCGGTCGAGCAACAGCCGAGCGACAAGGTCGAGCGCCTGATGAACGCCAGACAAAATGAGGATTCGATGCGGGTCGCAGCGGACTCCTCTTGAAACCCGCAGGTGCTCGGCGAGCGCCTCACGCAGCGGGCGGTATCCGCGAACGTCCACATCCCGGAAGCGCCGAGCCTCCGAGCGACGTCCCTGTCGAGCCATCAACTGCCCCCAGCGAGCTCGTGGGAACAGGTCGACCGCTGGCGTGTATGGCAGAAATGGCCTCGGTGGGCCTGGCGGCGCCACGGGGAAGAGCCCCTTTGCTAGCGATGAGCCGCGCTCCGACAGCGTCGCCGAGAGGCGACGCTTGCGAGACGCCGCGGCGCGCGCTGCCGGCGCAAACCAGGCGTCTGGCAGAGTCTCCACGACAAAGGTGCCCGCCCCACGAGCGCCGCGGAGATAACCCTCAGCGGTGAGCTGCTCGTATGCAAGGACAACCGTTCCCCGAGCGACGCCCAACTGATGAGCCAGATCTCGGGTTGCCGGAACACGTGCGCCAGCACCGAGGCGCCGGTCGAGAATCGCGCCTCGGAGCGCATCGTGAACGGCTAGCTGCAGGGTCCGCCCGCCCGAGAGGTCGAGCATCAGCGGGAACTCAGAAGCGGTCCTGGTTTGGCTCACTGCGCGCTCCTTGGTTGGTCCAATCAGACGACCATTAAGTGGACCTATGCGATGGACCAGAAGTCTCGTACTCTTTGTAGAGAATAGAACGCCAGTTTGCCTGACGCTTGACCTCGGGGTTAAGGAATGCCGCCGTCGTCGTGGCGGCGTCTGCGACGCTGACCATCTGGCAAGGTGCGGCAACCTCTTAACGTCCAGACGATTCAGGAGGGCGTCATGCGCGAGTTTGAGCTCTGCATAACCTTGTTCGCCCTCCTTAGCGCCAGTTCTGGCTCGGAGGCTGCGACACCATCCAAGCCTGGTGGCAATCTCGTAGTGGAAGAGTTCAAGGTCCCCAGCGATTCTGGAATCGACATCTTCGTGCGAAATAAGCGTGCATCGACGATGACGAGTTTTGATGCGAAAAAGACAGTGCTCTTCATTCATGGAGTAACAGGCCCGTCCGAAAGCACGTTCGACCTCAGCCTGGGCGGGTTCTCGTGGATGGACTTCATTGCCGACGACGGATACGACGTCTACCTTATGGACGTCCGAGGGTATGGTCGTTCCACGCGGCCCCCGCAGATGAGCCTGCCCCCGAACGAGTCCGCGCCCGTCTCGACAACCGCAGAGGCGGTGCGTGACTTGGCCGCCGTCGTCGAGTTCATCAAGCACCGGCGGAGCATCGACAAGGTGAACGTGCTGGCATGGTCCTGGGGAACCTTGATTGCTCAGTGGTACGCCGCAAAGAACAGCAACAGTGTCAACAAGCTCGTGTTGTACGGGCCGCTCTGGATTCGCCAGACGCCTTCGACGCCGCCCCCCTCCGCGCTCGAGTTCGGGGCCTACCGTTTCATCACCGCTGCAGAACTGAGAGCCGACGTGCTCACGGGAGTTCCGGAAGACAAAAAGGCTAACTTGATACCGGACGGGTGGGTCGACACCTGGACCTCCGCGCAGCTCGACACAGACCCAGAAGGTTGGCAGCAGAATCCGCCAGCGTTCCGGGCGCCCAACGGGGGCATCTTCGACGTCATGCGCTACCAGAGTGGTGCAGCCATTCCCTTCGACGTGAAGGACATCCGCGTTCCAGTACTGCTCATCAACGCCGAGTGGGACACGGTGACGCCCAGCTACATGGCCCAGTCGTTATTCCTAAAGCTCGTTAATTCGCCGTCGAAGCGTTACATCGAGTTGGGCGAGGGAACGCACACGGTAGACCGGGAGAAGAACCGGATGACGCTGTTGCGGGAGGTCCAGTGCTTCTTGAACGAGCAAAGCCCTACAGCGAAGTAATGCCGCGTTTGCGCACCAAAGAACCGAAGCTCCGCGGAAGACCCCGGTGCATTCCCCGCTCCGGTTTGGTCGAAATCCCAGTGCCTCTTGGCGAAGGCGGCCACTGCCAAACGCCATGAAGAAATCTCGGGCGAAGGGACCCCAATGATGTCCGCTCCACACCAAGCTGTCGACGAGAGAGAGCCTCAAGATCGCGCTCTGCGAGCCGATGGGCTGAACGTAACCTTGCGGGGTCTCGGCGGGCCCACACTTGAACTAGCGAAGCATGCTCGGCGGGGCCTCCGAGATACAAGCTCTACCCAAGCAATTTCGCGACGGCGCTTCTGATGTCGTCGTCTACTAATTTCTGGATGTGCTTCGCCGGGCTCCTCTACCTGGCGGTCGGGCTCCTTGTACTTCGAAAGGAACTCAGAGCGGCTCGCGGCTGGGACAAGCTCATCACCTTGGGGTGTGTCTTTATCGCCGTTCCGCTCGCGGCATTCGCGATTGAGCATTATCGCGGCCCGCAGTTCGTCCAGGACGTGGTTCCATCCTGGATACCGGCGCGTTCCTTCTGGCCGCCCTTTGTCGGATGCGCGTTGCTCGCAGCAGCTACGAGTCTGACGTTGAGGAGGGGGGTACGCTTGTCGTCCACCCTGCTCGGCCTGATGTTCTTCTTATTCGTCTGTATGATCTATCTGCCGAACGTTCTCGCGGATCCAAACGACCGCTTTGCGTGGGCGTATATGCTCCGAGATCTCACTTTCGCCGGCGGCGCGTGGGCTCTTGCTGGACTGCATAGTCGCGCCTCGTCGCCGACACAATCAAAATGGCTGATTCTATTTGGGCGCATCGTCGTAGCGTGTGCCGCGATGGTTTTTGCAGTAGAACACTTTCTCCACCCGGAGTTTGCGCCCGGCGTTCCTCTGGAAAAGATGATGCCATCTTGGGTTCAGTTTCCGAGCGTATGGGGCTATGTCGCAGCTGCAATTCTACTGGCCGCTGGAATCGGCTTGGTCCTGAACAAAGGAGCTCGAGTGGCCGCAGCTTCGATTGGCGCGCTCATGACCGTCCTCACGGCGTTTCCTTATCTGCTTATTGCAATCCGGGCCCGCGACGCACCGGCCGCAGAGATAAATGAAGCGTTAAATTACGTCGCGGACACCTTGCTCTTCGCTGGAGCGGCCCTCGTGTTGGCATCGGCTCTGCCGCGCGACGCGGATCGCGGGGCGAGAGCGTAGCGCTCGGTTCATTCTTCGGCACGTGGCGCGTCCGGAGGTGACCATCGACATGACGTTGCCTTGACTGGAAAGACAAGCCTCGCGCGCTTACCCGGGGCTCGAAGACGAAATGGCTAAGCAGCGGATGCCTGGATTTGGCAGGACGGCTAGGGACAAGCGCTGAGTTCGCTCGAACAAGCACCGACATCAACTGATTGGGGCGAGAGATACGCCTCAGTCAGACCGGCGTCGCTGGCCGGGCTGGAAGCTCCTAGAGCGAAATTGCCTCCCGGCGCACCCACCAGCATCGGATTCAGATCGCATTTGTTCGGATCGACCCCCGTGAGAGAGCAGTTGATGGTGTCGGCGTTCCACATTGAATTACCGCTCTGGTCCACGTAGGGAGGGGTACCGCCGTAGCTGATATTATTGGACCAGAGGTTGTTGGCGTCCGTCTCACCAGCCGAGTCACCGCCCAAAAACGCTGAATTATCCATGAGAGAGCATGGATTGGTACCTTGGCATCGAGCATCACTGTTGGAACTCGCCGGTACGGGATAGGCAATGTTGTTAATATACGTGTTGCCGTGTCCGCCGGCCTGGTTGATCTCCCCTCGCGCAGTTCCGCTGTTAAACGGATCGAGATTATTGTCGTAAGCGGTATTGTTTGCCACGGTTACATAGGACGTTCGAAAAACTTCGATTCCCTTACCTCCATTTCCGTAGGTAATGTTGAATGCGACCAACGTTTGGTACGGATAAAGGATATTCGTTGATCCTTGGTTGTCGAACGTGTCCATAATAATTCCGTTGCCGTCCGTGTCATATTCGTTTGTCGCATTTCCGCACTGCGTCAAAATGTTGTTGTAGCTGACATTCCAGCTGACGACGTTGTGAAATGGGGCCTCTTCTAGGTCGGCAGGCGTGGGCGTGTATCCAGCGAAGGCCTTCTCGACGACATAGGAGATGCCAGAGCCCTGGGCGTCACACGTGACGTTGGAATTGTCGTACGTCAAATTGTGAATGGTGTAGAAATACTCTCCATCGTTCAGTTGAACGCCACTCTGCCCGTATCCGTGAATGATGTTATTGAGTACCCAGACGTGATGGCTTGAGGCGTTTGCGGTGCTGCCGCTCTCGTCTCCATCCCAAACATAGATTCCTTGGCCGTAGCTAACTGCACTGCTCGCGGCAAGCTCGAAGCCATCAAAGACGACATAGTTAGGTCCAGTGCCAGTCGAGACGATGGCAAACCCATAGCTCGGGTTTGTTATGGTGCAGGCGTCGAGGTCCGTGCAGCGATAAACGACGTAGCCGGTGGCCGAAGCCAAATTGCCGCCGTGAGTCACCATGGAGCCGTTCGCGTAGGTGCCCGGCTCAACGTTGATACAGTCCCCAGGCTGCCTTGAGGCACTATCGGCGTGCTGAATCGTCAACCATGGGCCGTGTCCTCCGCCGCTCGTTTGCGTTGTACCATCGTTGGTATCGCTGCCGCCGGTAGCGACGTAATAATCATGGACGCATGCATAGAAGGGCGAGGCAAAGAGAGCGGAGCTTGGACCCGGAACTTCAGTCGACGAGGGTGTCGACCTAGTGGCCGATGAGCAAGAAACATCCGCCCCGCCACCCGTTCCACTGCAGCGCCAAAGAAATGGGCCACTGCCAGTCACTGTTGATGCTGTCCCCGTCTTGCACAAGCTGGAAGTGGGGGGCGATGTCGTTGCAACGCTGGCAGCCGGTCCGCAAACGCCGTTGACAGAACCGGGCGAAACGACTCCTGAGCAACCGACCGAGAGGAGAATGAAAGCCGACCAGTCGAGGGCGAAAAAACGGCTGCCGCGTACACCGGGGCGTTTCCTTCTCAAGCTCGAGCGCGGCGAGTCGGCTTCGAGAGGGGAGGAACGGCGCACGAGCTGTCGAACGGAAGGGGGCAAGCAGTTGGGGCGCTAAGGAACCTCACCATTCTACGCATAGTAAGCCGAAAACTCCTGTCCTTTGAGCGGTCACTGGCGGCGGTGGTGAGGGCTTGTGCGAGGGACGTCGGTCTGTGGCGCAGAGCCAGCTACATTTGGGTGGTGCGATGTTGTGAGCAAACGCTTGGAGGGCTACGAGTGTCGTTGTCTTCATGTCTGCAACGGCTGAAGAGAGGTCATGCCCGTGCTCGACAAAAACAATCCGATCGCTGCGGTCCTAGCAGGGGCGCTCGACCGCTTCCGTGTGCGGCGTCGGCTCCCCGCGCTTGCGGCCGAGGAGCGCCTCGACGGAAAGCGTGTGCTGGTCACGGGCGGCGCTTCAGGGCTTGGTTTCGCGACTTCGGTGGATTTGGCGCGGCGCGGCGCCCATGTGCTTGTCGCCGACTGCCGAAACCTCGATGAGGCTCGTCGGCGGGCAATTGCTCTGGGCGTGGAGCCAGAGCGAATCGAGCAAGTGCACGTCGACCTCTCCGACATTGCCTCGATTGACTGCCTCGCAAGTGACCTCGCCCACCGAAGTGTCTATCTCGATCGTTTGGTGCTCAATGCAGCGGTGGTCCCCACTGCCGCGCGGTCGACTCCACAAGGGCTCGATGAGATGTTCGTCGTGAACTACCTCTCCTCGTTTGCCCTGGTGACGCGCCTGCTGCAGGTGGGTGTCCTGCCACGAGACCGACCGGACGGGGAGGTGCCGCGAGTTGTCTTTGTTGCATCCGAGGCGCACCGGTGGAGCAGTGACCTGGCGCTCGATCGGCTCGACTCGCCGCGGGATGGCTCGCCCGGTCGCGTGCTTACATGGTACGCAACCTACAAGCTCATGCTTGCTACTTTCGCCTGGGAGCTGGCGCGCCGATTAACCATCGAAGGCACTCCACGGGTAGCGGTTTTCGCTCTCTGTCCGGGGGCCATGCGCACCAACATAATCCGCGAGCTGCCAGGACCGCTTCGTGCTCTTCTCAAAGGGATGATGCATCTTGTTTTTCAGGACCCGTTTGTCGCCGATGAGCCGGTACTTTACCTTACATGCAGCCGCGCGCTGGAGGGTCGGACTGCCCTCTACTTGCACAAGATGGCTCCCAAGGACATTGACGTACGGGCCGCAGACGCGGCGGTGGGGCAAGCGCTTTGGGAACGCAGCGATGCTTTGCTGTCGCGTGCGCGCGGCCAGGGCTGAGCTGCAATGGCGATGACGTTGCCGCTTGTAATTAGGGCAGCGACGCCGCCGCCGTTCGACGCTCACTGGGCGCGGAGGGCCGTAGCGTGACCGCTGAGGGCAGTGAGTCGAGCCTTGTGGTGTGCTCACATGATGCGTGCCAGTGAAACGCCGTTTCTTGAGCTGGCGAAGCTTGTCTCCCGGCTCGGTCGAACTTCCGGACGACTCGAAAAGGGGCACCTCCTTTCCGAGTTCTTGAAGAAGCTCCAACGCGAGGAAGTGGCGCCAGCTGTGCTCTTCCTGACGGGAAGCATCTTCGCCGAGTCCGACAGTCGGGCTCTCAACGTGGGATACGCTGCCATGCAAGGTGTCATGGCACATCTCGCAGAGAGGTCGGCCCCAGGGGAGCCACTCACTGTGCTTGAGCTGCAGCAGCGGCTTCATTCGATTTCAGCGGTCCGGGGCGAAAACGCATCGGACCGACGACGAGCGCTTTTATTGGAGCTCATGGCCCGCACTACCTCTGACGAACACGACGTGCTGATGCGCGGCATTTCCGGAGAGATGCGCATCGGTCTAAACGAGGCTGGGATGCTAGACGCCATCGCTGAAGCTTCGGGAGTGCCAGCACGGGATGTCAGGGCTGCGCAAATGTTCCTTGGAGATGTGGGCCGTGTTGCGGAGACCGCGCTTTTCGAAGGGGTAGAGGCGATTAGAGCCGTGCGGTTGCGGCCCCTGTTTCCGATTAAGCCGATGCTTGCGGACGTCTCGGGGGGCCCCGAGGATGCGCTTGCCGAGCACGGAGGGACGACAGCAGTCGAATTCAAGATGGACGGAGCAAGGGTGCAGATCCACCGCCTCGATGATGAGGTCCGCATCTTCAGCCGCCGCCTGACCGAGGTCACGGCAAGTCTCCCCGAAGTGGTGGAACTCGTCCGTGCCATTCCTTCGCGAGCTTTCGTCGTCGAGGGAGAGCTTTTTGCAGTTGATTCCACAGGGAGGCCGTTGCCATTTCAAGAGCTGATGCGGCGCTTCCGAAGAGTGCACAAAATTGAGGCACATCGTGGGAGCATCCCGCTCGAGCTTCGCTTTTTCGACGTGCTTTACTTAAACGGGGAGGTGCTCATGGACTTGCCCTATCGGGAGCGCTTCAGCACTCTCCAAAAGCTGGTGCCTCCGGAGCTGCTCGTCGAGCAACGCGTTGTTGCATCGAGCGAAGAGTTCGGTTCCTTTCTGACAAGATCCATGGACGCAGGGCATGAAGGACTGATGGCCAAGAGGCTGGACGCCCCCTATACCGCCGGAAAGCGCGGGCAGAACTGGCTCAAAATCAAACCAGCGGACACGCTTGACGTGGTCGTGCTCGCCGCGGAATGGGGCCACGGCCGCAGGCAAGGGGTGCTGAGTAATTACTGGCTAGGCGTTCGGGACGGAGACACCTGGCAAATGATTGGCAAGACGTTCAAGGGATTGACGGATGCCGCGCGTGTGCAGCTCGGGGAGGAGCTGCTCGCCATCAAAGTGGGGGAGGAGCCCGGTGTCGTCCATGTAAAGCCAGAACTTGTCGTCGAGGTGGCGTACAACGAGGTGCTAAAGAGCCCCACCTACAGCTCCGGCTTCGCGCTCCGGTTCGCGCGGGTGACACGAGTTCGCAGTGACAAAGGACCACAAGACGCAGACACTTACCAAAGGCTCGGGGCGCTTTACGAAAAGCAATTCGAGCGGAAAGGGCGCGCCTAGGACGCCACTCTTGCTCCTTGAGCCTTCAGCTTGAGCAACGACGCTGACCTGGGCGGGGTGCCAGTGTCGTCGCAGTCGCGCAAGTAAGCGATTCGGAGCCGATTGCTGGCTGTCGCAATTGTGGTGCGTGGGCGCGCTGCAAAGGGGCTCTCGCACAGCCCAAGCCAACGGCAGCGGCGGGCGGCGCGGCCCGGACTCCAACGAGGCTTCGCCAGCGCTTCAAGAGGGCCCCGGGGGCGAGGCGATACGGCAAGAAACGGTGCTAGATGCGCTGGTATGGACGACGAAAGAGACACGATGGGGCTTCTCGCCTGGCAGTGGTTGAACTACCCCCAGGGGCACCGCAACCGACTGAACCTGGCCCTACACGGTGCCACTGCACCCTTATTCGTGGTCGGCACAATCATGCTGGTGGTGGCACCGCTCTACAGGTGGCAGCTGGCGCCGATCGGCTTGGCCGGGGTGCTTGTCGCCTTCGCGGCGCAACGCCGCGGCCACAGGAGCGAACTTGCTCGACCGAAGCCCTTTCGGGGCGCATCCGACGTCCTAGCGCGCTTTTTTGTCGAGCAGTGGGTGACATTCCCGCGCTACGTGCTGAGTGGGGGCTTTGCACGGGCCTGGCGCGCTCGCTGACTGGTGTCCGGACGCGCGAGCCGAGGAGAAAGTTCGGTCTCTGGCCTTGGGGCTCCCTACGGCGTCTTTTCTGAAGAGTTGCTAATGTCTGAGCACTTCCGGGGGCGTTGTGCCCAACCGACGGTTCAGCCTTAAAGTATCTGGGAAGCCAGGCTGTGCCGCGGCTCTGTGCCTCTCTGCCCTAGCGTGTGCAAACCCGCCGGCCGTACAGGTGGTGGAGGTGAGCGAGCTGGCCGTCGTCTCCCAATCGAACCCCATTGTCGGCCGTGACGGCGCGGGAAGCGCTCTTCTTTGGGGCCGCTCGGTATGGGTGTTCGGAGACACGGTGAGCAGTGTCCCCGATGCGGAGGGCCAGACGTGGCACAACAACTCCTTCGCCTTCACAAGCGACCTCAGCGCTGCCGGTGGAGTAACGCTGACCACCCCGACGGACTCCTCAGGGGCTCCCGTCTACTTCCTGCCACCCACCGCAGACGAGGCTGCCTTTATCGCCGCGCACCAGGGGACAGCTTGCCAAGAAGCACCGTGCGGGGCCCGGTTTGCCGCATGGCCGGGTGCGCCGCTTTTCGATGCCGCGAGAAACCGCGCTTTGGTGCCCTATTCGCTGGTGTGGGCGGCGCCAGGGGAATTCAACTTCTACGGGGTGGGCCAGTCGTTCGCCGTCTGGGACGACATTTCCACCGCGGTCCAAAGGCCTATTGTTTCTCCGGGCGCGCCGCACCCGACGCTGCTGTTTGGTCAGAATGAGCCCGGCTTTGGGACGGCTACCGCGGTGCAGGGTGATGAGCTATTTGCCTTCGGCTGCGTCCAGGACGGGCTGACGTTCCACTGCCTGCTAGCCGAGGTGGCACTCGAGGCCGTCTTTAACCGCTCCGCATGGCGCTACTGGGACGGCCATGCGTGGTCGACATCCCTCAGCGCCGCACAGCCCGTATTCGACGCATCGTCCATTGTCTCGGTGCAATACAACCCGTACCTTGGCCAGTGGACAGCCATTTACTCGGCGGTATTGTCCAACGACGTGCTCATCCGTACGGCGCCTCAACTCGTCGGCCCATGGTCGGACGCCGCACGCCTTTTGACGGCCGACAGACGGGGCTTGGGAGGCACCAGTTACGATGCCCAGGCACATTCCGAACTCGCTGAGGACGGCGGCCAGGTCCTCTATGTGACGTATTCCCGTCCGAATGGGAATGGCCTCTTCGGCTCGGAGCTGGCTCTCGTCCGCGTCAGCGTTGGAAAGCCCTGAGTACGACGTCCTCCGGACGACACGGCGCCAAGCCCCAGCTTCTTTCTTGCCGTTTCATTAGCTTGTCCGAGTAGTGTTCCGCCACTGGAGGGGATGACAGATGCGACGGTTTGGACTCGCTGCGCTCGTTTCCGCTGTAGTCGCTTCGGGCTGCGGCAACAGCACCTCAAATACCTTCATTTGCTGTTACGACTACAACGGCAACATGGGCTCTTGGAGCTGTCCAACCGAAGCGGCCTATACGGCGTGCTGTGGCGCTGACCCGACAACCGAACCGGGCTGCATCACAAACCCTGGGACGTGCACCACGGTGGCCGAGAGCGAGTGCCCATAGCTGCACCGCACCCCTTTCCTGACAAACGCGGGACTGTCGGGGCGCCCCTCAGGTCAGTCGAGCGTCGTCCGGTAGTTTCGGATGGCGACGGCCCCGACCACAATGCTGAAGAGGATGAGCGGCCAGACGTGGTGAAGGAGAGCCACCACGCCGTTGCCCTTCAGGAGCAAGCCACGTGTGAGCCGAAGCATGTGAGTCAGAGGGAGGAGTTCTCCGAGCGCTTGGGCCCATCCCGGCATTCCCTGAAACGGGAACATGAAACCCGAAAGGAGAATGGACGGGAGCACGAAAAAGACGGCGAGCTGCATTGCTTGCAGCTGGTTTCGGGCAAGGGTCGAGAAGGTGAAGCCGACCGAAAGGTTGGCGGCGATGAAGAAGCCCAGGCCCACCAACAACAACGGTACCGAGCCACGCACCGGCACTCCGAAGACGACGACCGCGACGGTGAGAACGATGGCAATCTGCACGTAGCCGAGGAGGATGTAGGGCACGATTTTTCCGAGCATGACCTCCAGTGGCGTGACCGGCATTGCGAGGAGGTTCTCCATGGTTCCCCGTTCCCGCTCACGGGTGACGGCCAGAGCGGTGATGACCACCATGGTGAATGTGAGAATAGTGCCGATGAGCCCGGGGACAATGTTGTAAGTCGTGAGACCCTCGGGGTTGTACTTCTTGTGCAGCTCCACTCCAAAAGGCGGTGGTGCTGACGGCCCGGCACGCAGAACGCCAGGAAGGTCTCTCTCGAGCAGCGTTGGAGCGAGCTCCGCAACAGCCGAAAGCGCGTTGCCAATCGCGGTCGGGTCGGTAGCGTCCGCCTCGAGCAGGAGCAGCGGCCGATCGCCCCGGTCCACTGAGCGGGAAAAGTCGACCGGGACATTGAGGACGAATTGCAGTTGCCCCAGCGCCAGTCCTTCTGCGGCCTCCTCTTGTGAGAACGGTAAGGGGCGAAAGTCGAAGTAGCCGGAGTTTGTCAGGGCGGTCACCAACGTACGCTGGTAGCGAGACTGGTCCCCGGTCACCAGCGCCGCGGGCAGGTGCTTCGGGTCGGTGTTGATGGCGAATCCGAAGAGCAGCAGCTGGACGAGCGGCATCCCGACAATCAGCGCGACCGTGAATCGGTCGCGACGCATTTGCAGGAACTCCTTGCGGAGCATGGCCAGGAAGCGCTGGAACGAGAAATTCACTCGGGAGCGCTCTTCTCAGAAAGCAGATGTATGAAGACGTCCTCGAGCGAAGGCGCTCCTTGCTCCCAATGCAGGTCAGGCTGGTCGCGCAAGGGTGCCAACGCCCGCTCGAGTCTGGCTCGGTCGGTCCCGCTCACGTGCAGGGCGTGGCCGAACAGCGCGACCAACGCTACGCCAGGGGCCCCGCGGAGTTTCTGGGCGGCGCCAGAGACGCCGTCACCGGTGGCTATCCAAGTCCAAAGTCCGGATTGGCGCGTCACCTCTTCTGCGGTGCCCTCCACCATGAGCCGGCCGCCTGCAAGGTAGACGATGCGGGTGCAGCGCTCCGCTTCGTCCATGTAATGCGTCGCAACAAGAACGGTCAGACCTTCGGCCGCCAGCTGTTGAATGAGGTCCCAGAAGTCACGTCGCGCTTTGGGGTCGACACCGGCGGTGGGTTCGTCGAGGAGGAGGAGCCGCGGCTGGTGGAGGATGCACGCCGCGAGCGCCAGGCGCTGCTGCCACCCTCCAGAAAGCTCGCCGACGAGCTGGTGCGCACGATCGCGGAGCTGCATTCGGTCGAGGATGTGCTCAATGTGCCGCGTTCGGTCGTCAAGCTCATACAGCCGCCCGACGAAGTCGAGGTTCTCAACCACCGTGAGGTCCTCATAGAAGGAGAAGCGCTGTGTCATGTAGCCCACCTGGCGCCGGATGCGCGGGGACTCTTTGAGGATGTCCAGGCCGAGGCAGGTGCCTTCGCCAGCGTCCGGGCGGAGCAATCCGCACAGCATTCGAATGGTCGTAGTCTTGCCGCTGCCGTTGGCGCCAAGGAAGCCGCAGATTTCGCCTTTGGTCACGCGCAGACTGAGGCCGTCCACAACGAGGCGGGCACCGAAGGACTTGCGCAATCCCCTCACGTCGATGACAGGGCCGCTCACGGCAGAACTCGGACGTCGACGGGTTGGCCAGGCTTGAGCACCGTCAAGGCGATGTCGGGGGCGGGCCGGGCCTCGACCAGGAAGACCAGCTTGGCTCGGATTTGCTCGCTGTAGATGACCGGCGGCGTGTATTCCGGCTGGGGCGCTATGAAGCTCACAGCAGCGGTGAGGCTGGCCGGGCAGCCGTCACAGCTGACCGCGACGCTGGCGCCAAGTCGAAGGAATGGAAGCTGAGGCTCGGGAACGAAGAAACGAACGAAGAGGTCTTGCGGCGGAAGTAACGAGACGACGGGCATCCCGGCATTCACCTGCTCGCCGGGACGGAAGAGCGTGTCGGCAACCAGAGCGGAGACGGGGGCGGTCACGCGGCGCTGGGAAAGTCGCCATTGGGCGCTGGCCAGGGCCGCGCGGGCTGCCTCGACAGCGGCGCTCTGCGCAACAATCTCTTCGCCCCGACCGACCGAGTTTCTCAGCGTCGCCAGCCGCGCGTTGGCGCTCGCCAACCGCGCCCGGGCCTGGGCGCTCGCCGAGCGCAACTCCTCGAGGCGCTGGGGTGAGATGGCGTTCTGCGGAGCCAGCTCCTGGCCACGCCGGAGGTCGTCTCGCGCGAAGTCCGCTGCGGCCTGCGCCTCGACGACTGCTGCCTCCGCGGCGTCTATGTCCGTCGAACGGGCCCGGCCTTGTAGGTTGGCAAGCAGAGCCTCGTTCTGTCGCAGGCGTTCCGTTGCTTCCGCGCACGCCGCTCGGTCACCGGTGTCGTCCTGAGTAAAGAGCAGCGTTCCGGCATCGACTGTTTGCCCTCGGGACACGGCGACCGCGGTCAGAAGTCCTGCCTGAACCGGGCCCACCTTGACGTAGTCCGCCTCGAGGTAGCCTGGGAACGAGACTGGACCGCGTGCGCGGTGCAGCCACCACCAGGCGCCGAGCCCACTGACGAGGATGATGAGGATGAGACCGGCACGACGCGCCGTCATGAGGAGCCCCTGAGAACACGTCTTAGCGCGCTGGCCGAGCGGCCGGCGGTGCATTTGTGGCCGCCAGCTGTCTTCGTCGCTGCCTCAAGCCGTTGCCGCTAATTCCCCTTGCAGCGCTCAAACGCTGCCCAGGCGTGGAGCACCGAGCGCACGTACGCGGGCGTCTCTGCGTTTTCGGGGAGCGGCGCAAAGCGGCGGCGCGGGCGTGCGTTGTAAGCAACCAGGGCCGAGATGACGTCCCCTTCATAATGTTTGAGGAGAACGGCGAGGAGGCGCGTCCCGGCGAGAATGTTGACTGCCGGCCTCCACAACTCTTCGGGCGCGAACCCCAGACGCCTCGCATTGGACGGGAGGACCTGCATCAGCCCAATTGCTCCAGAGGCTGAGACAACCGCGGGTTGGAAGGCACTTTCTCGCAGGATGACGGCCTCAATGAGGGAAATCGAAAGGGGCCACACCTCGGCCACGTCCAGCACAGCCGCCCGAATCTCGCCCTGGTAGGCACTGGCACGACACCACGCCGCGCGTGGCCGTCCGGGGGCGACTTGAGCGCAGCGGGCCGGGACGGTGATGGCGCAGGCAATCGCAAACGTTGTCTGGAGAAGGGCATGGCGAAGCGTGGGCGAAAGGCGTTTCCCTTTGCCCTTCACCTCGCTCACCTACAGAAACCAAGAGTAGGAGATGGAAAGCAGCACCGACGCTCCGAGCGTGGGGTCGGGACCGATGAGGAAGGTGAAGCGCGGAAGCAGGGAGGCGCTCCAGTGGTCGGCGAACGCCCACTCCACCCCGAGGAGGGGTTGGAGGACAAGGTTGTCCGTCGTGAAATTCGGGAGCGCGAAGCTCGTCATGCCGCTGAATTGCATCCCCGAGTAAGCGCGATGACACCAGCCGACTTCGAGCCCAGCCACCAGCTTCCAGACGGAGCCGTTGACGTACCGGACGCCGCCCACCGCGCCAAACAAATGGAGTGAATTCGTCACCGTCCCGGTGAAGTCGCCGCCGGAAGTGACAACGGTCACCTCATCATGCGTATAGCCGACGCTTGGCTCGTAATACGCCGCTACGCTGAATTCGAGCTCGTTGATGACGGCATAGCGGAGCCCAAGCATTGCCTCGAAACCCAGTCCCACGGTCGTGCCCTCACCCAACGTGTACGGAGCTGGGAGGCTGAGTCCCGCAGCGCCAGCGCTCAAGTCGAGACTCAGCGCGCCGCGGTCGGCACGCGCAGGCGTTGCAGTGAGAAGGGCTGCCACTGCAACAAAGCAGGCGACGCGGGTGGAAGGTACGCAGCCGCGCTCGGGGAAAAGATAGGTGCTGCGGGGTCGGTGCAGTCGGGCACGAGCAGTCCAGGGAGCGGGCAAGGCGAAGAGAGGCACGCTCAGTAGGCCGTGGTTCCAGCGGTGTTGATGGACCGCAAGGCCCCATCGCCAAGGTCCGACGTCGGCGTAAGGCCGGCATAGCTTTCATAGGCCCAAGTAGCCGAAAAGGACTCGCTCGCAGCACTGAGGACGTTGGTCCAGCGAAGCTGCGGGTACTGGTACAGCATCCCGACGGCGCACACGGGCGGCCCTGGCGGATGCGGAATGCAATTACACGTGATTGCACCCTCGCTGGCACCGCGCTGCCAGAGGTCTTGGAGAAAGCGGTAGAAGCGCAAGACGCCATCCGGATTGGAATAGGTGCTGAAGGTGTAAGGAGGAAGGCCAAAGGAGCTCCAGGCGCGGCCCACGTAAACGACGATGGCTCCCGCGTCCCCGGCCTGTGCGGCTGGGACAATGTTTCGGTTCCCATAGCCGCCGGTCGGTAAGTCCCCTGCGCCGAGTTGCCAGGCGGACGTTTCCCCGGTGGACGTAATGAAAACCACCGCGGCCGGATTGCTCTGAGTTTTCGGACTGCTCGACGCCTCGCACGCGTAGCTTGCGCTTCCCGGACTAGTCACGAAGGGCTGAGGCTCCGGCCCTAGGTAGTCGCACGGCGGCCCAGTCGAACAAACCGCGGTCACGTCCCAGACGATGCTGCCAGCCATCCAAACCGAGTCGTCCCACTCCTCCGCTCCCGTCGACTCATAGCTTTGGAACGCCGTGCTGAAGGGGACGTCGACCGAGTAGGGGTTGTAGACAATGAATCGCGCCTGACGAGCAATTTCCCCGCCATTGTCGCCGGCGAACTTGTTTGGGTACGTGCCGTTGGCAAGCGCGAAGGGGTAAATGGACTTCGTGTCACCCTCAGACGCGTAGCTCGTGTCCTGCTGAACGTAGAGCGGCGGACCAATTATATGAAAGACGAAAGTGTTAGCAGAAGAACTTTCCAATTGGTTCGTCGTTGAGTTTCCGGCAGCGTCCGTTGCCGTGATGAACGCGGTGAACGTTACGGGACTTGTGGACGCAGAGGCCAAGCCGAGAATTGTTTCGCCGGTGAATGGAAGGTCGAAGTAGAGGATGCCGACCCCTGTCCTCTGCGCTGGAATCGTTGACCCCATCGAGGTTGCGGCGCCTTCCACGAAGATGCTGTACGTGACCGACGCGATGGGCGCATCGGTGCTGGCGTTGAAGGGAATACCCACCTGGACGTAGGGAACATTGGTCGTGTTTCCATCCTCGAGATTCGCTCCCGTTGGCGGCATTGCTCCCCAAGAGAGCGTTACCGACGACTTCCAAATGGCCACGTCTGGTCCTGGCCCGACTGCGGCTGGAAGACTCCCGGGCCACGTGAATTGTGCCGGTACCGCATTGTTCGTGAGCTGCATCGCTCGCTCGTCCAAGTAGCTCGGCACGCTGAAGTCCTGGACGATGGTTGGCGGTACCTGATCCTGAAGGCAGGGAAGCCGCAAATGGTAAAGCCCCACCGGAAACTGCTCTCCGGAGTTGTTGGCGTCGTCAACGCCCCACACGTCGAAATACGAATGGGCCCCGCCAGTCGGCGCGTTGGAGAAAGTCCAGACGTCGCCACTCGTGTTGACTCCGGTGAGTATTGTTCCGTCGCCAGCGACGGCGACTACCATCTTCACACCGGTGGAGCTGGGGCCGACGTCCGCGGTGACGGAGAAGTTGACAGTGTTTTGGTTCGTGTAAGCCGGCGGAGCAGAGACAACGGTGAGCGTCGGTGGCGTCACGTCAAATGGCGTCCCCGGTGAGTCGAAGAGGTAGGGGTCCGCATCCGAGCTGAGGGCACCAGTGAGGCTCGTGGTGTCGGGGATGGTGACGCTGCTGGCGTTGCTGCTCGACACCACAAAATTGGCAATGGCCGAGGCGAGCGTGACTCGGACGGTCGACCCGTCCAGGGCCGTGGCTGTTGGCCCGTTGGCATTCACTGAGCCACCAGCGGGCAGCACGAGTTGTTGGCCGCCCGTTCCCAATCCGTCGAAGACGCCGTCGGCCTCGACGTCCTCAGCCAGCGCCGTGACGAGCGAGAGGGCGTTGACCTCTCCGCCGGGTGAAATGCCCGCGTTGTTTGAAATGGTGGCGGCAAGCTCCGAAAGCCCGGCGAGAATTAGCCCGGCCCGCTGGGCGGCGGTTAGCTGCGCTCCATTCCCGGCCCCGAGGCTGGTTGGGACGACCGTCAGCCAGTCGAGGTCCGTCGCGACGCCGGGGATGTTGCCGAAGTGTGCGCCGAGATGGGTGTACGCGTCGGCGACAGCTTGCTGGACGGGCTCGCCCAGGCTTCGCACGTGGTAGGTGGCCAACGCGTAGGCCAGATGCGAGACGGGCGTGATGTTGGCCGTCGCCGGTTGTCCGGCTTGGTAGCCAAGCAGGACGCCGAAGAAGTCGACGTTAACGGAAAGGGACGGCCCACCGTCGCTGCCGTCTCCGAGGGCCTCCTCCACATAGCTTCCGCCGTTGACGGCCAGGAGGACGTCCCCGTTGAAGGCTGGAAGCGAGAGGCCGAAGAAGCCGCTCTCGTCGGTGGTCGTCGTCGCGAGTTGCTCGCCCCGCGTCATGTCCGGGAGCAACTTGTAGGCAGTGACCGTGCCGGCGAAAATGGGCCCCTTGACGGCATAACCAGAGATGTCCAGACCGCCGTCGGGATTGCCTGGAGCGAGGAGAATAGGCGGCTCGCCACCGCCACACTGCGCCACCAGCAGCACGGCCCCCGCGACGGCGGCACCGCCGAGGAGCCTTGTCGAGAGCCCCGCTCGCATGGGCACCCCTCTCCGCACCGACTGAGTCCTATAATGGTCTCAAATAGGTGAAGCAGTCAAGAACGGCGGCTCGGGACTTGAGCAAAAGGTGAGTGTCCGAGCCATGGCAGATTGGCGGTCCGACAAGCTGGACGCCCCGGGGCCCCCGCGGTGCTCATCCGCCTGAGCTTTTGGGCCCAGTGGCCGAAAAGGCCGATTCGGGAACGGCCTGCACAATTCTGTCCAGCCGGAGGGAGCGCCGCTCGCCGCCGCTGACGTCCTCGCAGTGGAGGAGTGTCAAGGAGCGCTCCATGGTGAGGCCACGCACCTGCATGGTGCGCGTCGTCGACGTGCCGTCCGCAGCGCGGTAGTGGATGCAAACGGGCCTGCGCTCGAACCAGGCGTCCTCGACCGCCTCTCGGACTCCTGGGGCCGCCGGATGGGCCGGAATGCCCACAAAAGTGAGCTCTTTCATCAACGTCAAGAGCTCCCGCTGGGCCGAGGCTGCGAGCGCGCCGCGGACCTTGTCGATGGCCGAGCTGAGAGTGCGGGTGAATGGTACGAGGCGCGCGTCAATGGCCCAGCGGCCAAGTGCCGAGAGGAGAGCGGCCTCTCTCGCGGTGAAATTGACGGGGGGGAGGGAGTAGGTCCTGTCGAGCGCGTAGCCGCCGCCTCGGCCGCGCTCCGCCGACACCGGGAGCTCAGCCTCCCGGAGTGCGTCCAGGTCCCGGTAAACGGTACGAACGGTGACGCCAAAGCGCTCGGCCAGCTCGGACGCCGTCACTCCCGTCCGGCGGGCACGGAGGTGTTCGGCGAGGGCAACGTGACGGGCGAGGCGCCGCCGCGGGACAGAAACCTGACATACACATGACAAACGCTCAAGCCACTCTTCGCCAGCGCTCGCCGCACGGACCATCCCGGTCCCCATCGAGCGTCTCGGAGAAGAAAGCCATGGCTCATTCCCTGGACTGGTTTGAAATCCCCACCACCAACCTCGACCGCGCCATCGAGTTTTACGGGACGGTGCTCGGCGTGTCGCTAAAGCGGGAGGTCTTCGGCGGCGTTCCGATGGCGGCCCTGCCTTGTGAAGAAAAGTCCACCGGCGGGGCGCTGGTTGAGGACGCGCGACGGAAGCCCTCGGCCGAAGGCGCCCTCCTCTACCTCAACGCCTATGGCCAGCTGGATGCCTGCGTCCAGCGCATCGCCAAAGCGGGTGGGACTGTCATCGCCCCCAAGGTGGACATCGGCGAGCCGGGCTTCATCGCGATTTTCCGAGACACGGAAGGGAATGTCGTCGGACTGCACCAGGAGCGTTGAGGACGCCGCCCCGGCGTTGGGGGTGAGCGTGCTTCTCAGCACGTGCGGTTTAGCTCCCAGTCCGTGCGGACTGGGCCTCGCATCGCCGTGAGGTTGCATTGACGGTGTGGACGAGAGGGCAGGGCGGCCAGCGCCTCACGTCGGCGGGAGCGTCGTCGGCCCTCAGGGGGCGATGATGGCGATTTGGCCTTGCCCCATCCCCATCGTCGCTTTGTGCACGGTGCAGAAGTAGGGGATGACCGTCCCGACCTGCGCAGTGCTTGAGATGGTGAAAGTCGTCGTCCCGACAAAGGGGCCGGTGTCAAACTGAACGTTGTTGACCGCGCCCGGGGTGTACATGTTCATCGCGCTTTGACTGGTGAGCGAATGGTCCGTCCCATCCGCATTGACGACGGTGACGGTTGCGCCGGGCTGTACCAAGAGGTTGCTCGGGCTGTAGGTGTAGTTGGCGATGGTGATGGTATTCGCCGACGGGGTGGACGAGCTCCCGCAGGTCCAGAGAAAGGCAGTGGCAGCCAGGACGACGACATGACGAACGGGGCGAGGGAGCGACACGGGAAGCCTCTCTTTCCTCTCTACACGACACCAGCCGAGCGCAGCGTTGCAAGTGTCTAGGGTCCAAGACGTGGGGCCCTTTTGCCAAGCCGTCCGCCCTCGAACGACGGCGAAGAGACGTTAGGACGGTTTAGGGGTAGGCGTCCTCTGGGCTGGATGCGTAGTGCCTGCCAGGCTGGCGGAGAGCGCGGCGGTCGCCGCCGAGTGGACTGGGGTCGGGATGCCCGCCGCCTGGCCCATTCGGGAAACGGCCCCCATCAGCGCTTCCAATTCTGTGGGGCCGCCGTGCTCGAAGTCCGTGAGAAAGCTTGGCCGCATTTGCGCGGGAAGCCCCTGAATCATCGCGACGGTGCGCTCGGCTTGGTCTGGTGGGAGCGGAACGCTCCGTGCCCGGGCCACCGCGACCGCCTCGTGCACGGCGGCGGCGATGAAGTCAGCGCCCTGGGGGGCTGAGCGGACCGGCCCGATGGGCGAGCGCGACAGACCGCACACGGTTGCGACCGAGGCGATGAAGACGAATTTTTGCCAGAGGTCGACCTCTACCTGGCTCGTTTCGCGTGCGTCCACCGAGGCGCCTCGAAGGGCCAGGACAATGCGTTGCGCTCTTGGGCTCGTTCCGCCACCCAACTCTCCAAGGACGATGCTTTGGAATGGACTCTTGCGCTCCACGACGCCCGGGGCGACCCGCTCGGCGCTAATCATCGTCAACCCGCCGAGCAACGCCTGGCGAGCCACGCCCAGCGCCACCAGCCGCTCGGCGGCGTCCACGCCATTGAGCAACGGCAAGACGGTAGCGCCTCGCGACGCCACCGTCTGCGCAGCGGGGCCCACCTCCTCGAGCGAATAGCTCTTCACCGCCACCACGGCCAATTCCACCTGGCCAAGTTCTGTCGCCGTGTCGGTCGCAGCCACCCTGACCGTGAAGGTTTCTTCGGGCGTGCGGACTTCGAGGCCCCGTCGGCGCAGCGCGTCGAGGTTGGCGCCCCGGGCCCAGAACCGCACCTGATGGCCGGCGCGGGCGAGGACGCCCCCGTAATAGCCTCCGACTCCCCCGGTTCCGAGAATGGCGACGTCCATCGGTAGAAGCCGAAACCTTTCGCGCCGTGGTGCCCCTCGCCCTCCGCCCGACACCGCCAGCCCCCAAAGTCTAATGGGGGTCCCAGGCCTCGGCCACCGCGCCGAGACTGTCGCCGAGCCTTGTCGCCGGGTGGTGCCGCGGCGGGAGGCTCGGGCCGTCTGGCCGGGGCACCGAGACGCGCTGGTGGGGGTAGGGACACCCGGCTTGGGCGGCTTCCGCATGCAGCGTCTAGTCAGAGTCCGCCCTCACCCACCCGTCCCGCGCGTGCATGCCGGGCCTTTCTGAGGACCCCGCGGCGACTTTGGAGGTAGCCTCCAGCGCGCGGGAGGGCGGGCATGCCGGTGCACGGTAGACCGAAGGGGGAGCCCGGGAGACCCAAGGGACTCATCTTGGGCGCGCTGGCGCTCTTGGCCGGCGTGGGCTGCTTTGACTTAAGCATTCCCACCGTCCCGCCCACACCGCCGCCGCCATCCCTCAACGTTCTCGCGCCGAGGCCTGGAGACACCGTCACGCTCACGGCCGAGGTCTCGGTGCAGGCCGAGTCGGTCAACGGCCTCAGCAGCGTCAGCCTCCTGTGCGGGCCGCTCGATGGCGGAGCGCGGGTGGCCTACGCCTGGGCCTCGCCGCCGTACTTGGCTCTGGTCGACCTCTCCATTTGTGAGGGCCTGACGACGCCCAATCCCGACGGCGGTCCCATTTCACAGCTTCAACTCAGCGTTCAGGCGGTGAGCACCGCGGGTGCCGACAGCGGCGTGGATTTGCCGGTCTGGTTGGATGCCACAGGTCCCCTCATCTCCGTCCAGTACCCTCCGACCGCGCAACCAAAGTCGCCCTTCACGGTGGTGGTGAGCTCCAATGACCCACTGGGCTCGCTCCCGGTGGTGAGTTTGGCGGGCAACGCGGCGAACAGCGTCGTCTCGGTGCCTCCTCCCGATGGCGGCCCCTACAATTACGTCGCCTCCTTCCAGAGCACACCCGGTCTCGGGACAGACGTCTATTGTGACGGAGGCCCGTGCGAAAACGGCCAATTCATCCCCATTGAAGTGCTGACGGACACGGACGAGGTGGTGCGCCTCACCGTCAGCGCAACCGGCCTCAATGGAAACACCACCGCAGTCGACTTGAGCGTCGACCTCTCCCGCTTGGTGTGGGACCGCTACATCCCTGGCCAGCCAGCATCGAGTTCCCCCCTTACCTGGGCCGCCGAGCCCATCGCCTTCGGCGGCGGCTTGGTGCTGCCACTTGCAACCACGTCCTTCGTTTCTGGCACGGGCGCTACGGCAAACTGGATTCCAGGGGTACTGTCGTTTGTGGACGGCACCTTCTACGGCTTCGACGCGACTTCTCTTCCCGGAGGCCTAGACGGGGGCTACCTGGCGCGCGGACTCAACGGACTTGGCCAGACACTCTTCTTCGACTTCACGGGCAACGGCTCAACCCTGTTGCTGGCCCCGGCGCCGCCGGCCACGGGACCCGTTGTCACCGGGACGCTCGTCGGCCCTCAGGTGAGCCCACCGCTCACCAACGTGAGTGGCGCAGACGGCGGGCCCGCCCTCCTCTGCTTGCAGGACACGGCGACCTTTTGCTCTGACTCCACCATCGAGGGCCTCACCTGCTTCTCGCCGCAGCTGGCGACGGTTTCCGCCATGTCCGGGGTGACCTTTACCGGGCCGCCGGACTCGGGCGTAGTCGCTGGGGCCGGAGGGAGTTACCTCTCTCCCAACGTCGGCGTCTGCGGAAGTAGCTGGAACCTGGTCGACCTCGTTTCAGGGACCGTCAGCTTCGGGCCCGTCGCTGACCCCAACGGCACCGCGCGCAGTTGCTTCATTCAGGGCATTGCACGGCTGCTCGCCGTCGGCGACGGCACCTTCGTCGTGCAGCTCATCTCGGTTTGCGACGACCAGACAGGCTTGCCGGAGTACCCCATCCTCCGTGTCGGGCCGGGCCCGGCCAACGGCGAGAGCGCCATTCTCGGCACCTATACCGCGCCCTTGGGCACGCCCCGCACGGTGCAGAGGGAGCTGGTGGGAGTGCTGGCGGATGGCCGAATCGTCACACTCAGCAACAACCCTCCCAACACCGACTTCGAGCTCTGGTCGATGAACCCCACCGTCGTCGACCCCCCGGACGTCATCACCTCCGTCGCCGGGTTGTACGACTCGGCCGACGCCACCGAAGGCTCGGTGGTCGCCCGCAGCGTGCACTCGGGCGCCGACGGAAGCTTCGCGGTGCTGCTGTCCGGTGCGCCCCTCGGTGTGGCTGTCATGGCCTTTGGCCCAAACCTTCAACCTTTGTGGCTCTACCTCTATGGTCGCGTCACCACCCCCGCCAACGCTCGCCTCGTGTCGGCCCCGGCCATCGGGGACGTCTACCTCATTGACGAGTTCAACAACCGCGCAGCGTCTCTGCGGGTGGAGCCTCCCGGCTCCGCGCCCGGCCTTCAGCCACCGAGCAACCTCGCCTACTCGACCAACCCCGCGGTGTACATCGAGGGCACGACCATCCCCGCGAATACTCCCACCACCAGCGGAGGCAAGCCGACAGCCTTTACCGTGTCGCCGGCACTGCCGGCGGGGCTGACCCTCGACCCAGTGAGCGGCGTCATTACCGGAACGCCGACGGCGGTGACGGCAGCGGCCGCCTATACCGTCACCGCGAGTAACGCGGCGGGCGGCGCGACAGTCAGCCTCACCATCACCGTCAACGTAGCGCCGCCCAGTAACCTCACCTACGCCTACCTGACGTCCGTGTACACGCAAGGGACGCTCATCACGCCGAATACGCCGACCTATTCAGGCGGCACCATTACCCTCTTCAGCGTCTCGCCGGCGCTGCCGGCGGGCTTGAGCATCGACCCTGTGGTGGGAAACATCACCGGAACGCCGACGGCGGTGACGGCGACGGCCGTCTACACCGTCACCGGAAGCAATGCTGCCGGTAGCACGACGGTGGACCTCACCATCACCGTGCAGGCAGCCTCGTCGTGCACCCTCTGCCTGATAGCAACACCCAACCCGGTGGTCGTCGTCGCCGGTGGGAGCCCCGTTTCCGTCGTCCTCACCGCAACCGCCCCTTCAACTTTCAGCGGCAACCTCACTTTCAGCACGGTTGCTCCTCCGACAGGGGTGACCATCACCCCCAACCCTCCAAGCCCCGCCTACATCATGAGCGGCACGACGCCCGCGGGCTATGGGAGCTACATTGATGTCACTGCCGCCGCCACTGTCCCCGTCCCCTCCACGCTGCAGGTGAGTGTGACCGGCACCGCGACTGGGCTCGGCTCGGACACCATCACCTTCGCTGTCGAAGTAAATTCCGCGCCTTACATTCTCGTCTCGCCGGGGGCGGCGACGCTCGCCATTGGGGCGACGCAGCAATTCACCGCGAGCATCTCTGGACCAGGGTCCGTCAACTGGTCAGTCGACGAGGGGCCCTCCGGAGGTTTTGTCGATAGCTCCGGCCTGTACACCGCACCGTCTACGACGGGCACCTTCCACGTCCGAGCGACGAGCACCTTGGACAGCAGCGACTACGCCGAGGCCATTGTCACCGTCGTTGGCGGCTAGCGCGTCAGGCGCCTGACGGAGGCTGAGCCCCGGCGCGGGGGCGCTTGAGTCAAAAGCCTTGTCGGAGGAAGACGTCGATGCCGGCGCCCGTGTCGAGGAGGATGGCCTCGTCGCCTGCCGGCGAGGTGTCCGGGGGGCGCGCGTTGAGCACCGTTTGGCCCGTGCCGCCTACCAGCTGAGCCCCGACGCTTCCACCTTGCGTTGCCGTGGAAAGGGCGGTGGATGCGGCCCCTCGGACAATTGCGCCGCCGACGTTTGGCGGGCCTCCATTTGCGGCAGTGAGGCGTCGGCTGGCATTGAGACCGGGCTTCCCGTCGGTGACGTCCATGGCGACGCCGTCCATATGGACTTCAGTGCCATCTGGTAGGCGCAGCCTGTTGAAGCTGACGAGAAAACGCGTGCCTTGCGCCGCGCACAGGCCGTAGGCCAGTGTCCGCAGTGGGAGCACGGTTCCCCCGTTGACGAGGTATGGCCGCACGAGGACGGCTTCCACCGCGCCGGAGCCACAGAGCCGACTGTCGAGGTTGCTGCGAAGCTCAAAGCGCAGGTGGTCCCCGTAGCGGCCGCCCAACTTCCTCTCGCCGGGCGGCGGCGGCTTGGCGTCCACCACTTCCACGCCCTTCACCCAGCTCGGCTTGCCCGGACTTTGGGAAGGCAGTTTCCCGGACAAGGTGGGGCGCCGCTTCCCATACGTCCGCTCGAGCTCAGCTTGGATGGCTTTGGCGTCCTCCGCGGATGGCGAACTGTCCTGCCCTCCCACGGTGCGCGGTGACGGCGCGGTGGCCGCCCCTTCACTGGTAGCAGGTGACGGCGGAAAGGCCGCCGGCAACACGGACGGGGCTTGCCCTGGGAGTGCGGGGCTAAGCGACAGGTGCGCTGCGTCGTCGGCCGCCTTTGGCTCGGCCGAGAGCTCCTCTTGGTACCGCTCGAGGAGGCTTTTCGGTTGGTCCCGCTGGCGTTCGGCGAGGGACGTCGCAATGACTGCCAACACCAGAAGGAGCACCGCTCCGAAAAAGACGACGCCGAGCGGCCCCACCCGTCTCGGCGGACGTGCTTCGGCTCCGAGCTGGGCCGCCACCCTGCGAAGCGCAGTGTCGCTGAAGGCACTCGGTCGCGTGGGCGCCGTCGCTGGCGAAGCTTCTAGCGGTGGGACGAAGGGCGGCGGCCCGTCGAGTGTCGGCGGCCGAAACGCCGCCGGTGGCACCGGGCCTTCGTGCGAGGGCTGCAGAGCGGCGATGGCACGCTCGGTCTGCCCGACTTCGCCGCGAGCCGTCCCGGGGGGGAGGCTCCTCCCCATGGCCGCCGGGCGAGGCCGTTCAACGGTGAGCGCTTCGGCGGGTTGTGGAAGCCTGACCGGCGCGCTGCGGGTGAGGTCCTTGCGTAGAATCCCCCGGGGCACCGGGAAGCGTGCGTCCCAGGCGGAAGGGGCCTCGACGAGGGCTTGGTCAAGCGCGTCTCGCAGCGCGGCAGCATCGCGGAAGCCAGCCTCGGACGTCTTGGCGAGAAGACGCATGGTGAGCGCGGAGAGGACTTCCGGGACCGCAGGGGAAAGGACCCGCGGGGCGGGGGGGACGTGCTCCATGACTTGACGGTAGTAGTCGAACTCTGGCCACTCGACGTCGCTGCGCTGGCGGAAGGGCGGGGTGCCGGTGAGGCGCTCGTACAGCATGAAGCCGAGGGCGTGCAGGTCGTCGTGCGCACCAAAACGGTACGCCCGGGACTTTTCGCCCACCAGGTAGCGGCAGACGCCCGGAGAGAGATGGGTGGTGGTACCAAGGACGGCGCCGACGCGCGTCAAGGTGTACGCGGCCGGGGACCGGGCGATGCCCAGGTCAATGACGACCGGCGTCCCGTCTTCCCGGACGAGGACGTTGGGGTCCTTCAAATCCCGGTGGTAGATGCCGGCGCGGTGCATGTAGTCGAGCGCGTCCGCGAGGCGCTCGAAGACGCGGGCCAGCTGACGAAGCGAAGGCTGGCTGCGCTCGTGCCAGCGGTCGAGCGGCTCGCCCGGGACGAGCTCGGTGATGAGGTAGAGATAGCCGCCGCGGTCTGGCCAGCGGCCGCTGCCAATCATCCCGAGGATGTTGGGATGGGTGAGGCTGAGCAGAACGGCCGCTTCGCGACGCGACCTCGCCTCCAGCTCCTCCCGTTTCGCCGGGTCCATGGCCTCGGTGAGACGCTCGCCCTGGAGCTTCAGGGCGAAGCGCTCGCCGCCTCGCTGCACCCGGTAGATTTCCCCCATTCCTCCGCCGCCCAGTTTCCCGAGCAGCGTATAGCCGTCCACCACCGTCCCGGCGGGAAGGTTGCGCGGGTCAATGTCGTCATACATGTTGGACCTGCCCCCTCCCGCGCCGCTCGCAGGGCGCGAGCCGACTTCAAAGCGAAAGCCCGTCGAGCCTCACGTGGCGGCTCCCATTCTTCTCGAGGAGCTGAAGGCTGAAGGAGTTATTGCTCCCCTGGGGCGGCGTCTGGAAGGCCACCACCACTTTCCCCGTCTCATTGGGCGCGATGGCCGTCATGTCCATCTGGAAGGACACGACCTGCACGTCAATCGACTGGCCGCTACCGCTCAAGGCAAGCTCCGGATGGTCGAGGACCCAAGTACGGGAGGGGTCACGGTTTTCCAGGGTGAGCACCAGGTAGGTATGCCCGAAAATTCGGTAGGCCTGCCGGACATCGACCAACAGGCGCTCCTGCTTGTCGCGCCGGTGGAGCTCATGGCGTTCAAAGACAGTCGGGCGGGAGACGTCCTGCTGAAGGACAAGGCTGGTCAGCTTGGCAATGCCAGCGCTGCCTTGGTCGGCGCGGCACTCGTCCAGCTCTACGCGCAGCTGTGCCAGTGAGGCCTTCAGCACAGTGGCCGACTCGGGCGGCGCCTCTCTGACGAGGGCCACGTTGAGGTCGACCCCGATGTCGGCCTCGCCGGCGACGGTGGTAAGCAACAAGGGAAGGATGGTGCCGTCCGCGAGCGTGACGGTGAGCGTGGTCATCGACCGGTGGCTGAGGTCGCGTTTGGGGATGAGGACGATGCTGCTCTCGGTCGCTTTCACCGGGAGAAAGGCGTTCGTGACGTCGGCGAGAATGACGCTCTCGGGTCGCAATGGCTGCCGGAAGCTGAGCGTGGTGGGCACGCCGGCTGCGACGTGAATGACTTGCACCTCGTTAAAGTTGGCGTCGGTGATGAGCAGGCTGCGCCGCTTCAACGCACGCTTGCCGCTGGTGACGACGGCGTCAGTGGAATTCGCCGATGCGGCCGCGAGTGTGGCGACGGCCAAAACGGAGAGGAGCGCGAAGGGTCCAAGGGCACTAGGGCGCATGGGCAGAAGGCTCCGTGGGCGGCGGGGAGGAGGCGCCAGCCGGGTCCACCTTCTCCGACCGACTGGTGAATTGGCCGATGACCAGCCCATCCGGGTGAGCGGCGCTTCGCGGCACCACCGACTCGTAGAGGTCCACCTCGAGTTTGTCGACTCCCAACAGAGTTCCCTCGGGGAGGCGCTCGGTCCGCCGCAACAGGACGGCCCTGAGGTGAACGGCGTCCTTCGTCCGTTCCACGAAGTCCAAACTCTCAAAAACGAGCGAGGCACGGGCCCGGCTGCCTCGGACCGCCTCCAAGAGTTTCGACGCGGCAGCCTCCCTTGCGACGCGCTGGCCAAAGCCCACCGACAGCATGCCCAGCGCTTCCCGGAAGGACGCCTCATAGGCCAGCGAGTCGGTGGCAAAAAAATGGCGCAGGAAGTCCCTGGTGAAGTGAAAAATGGTGACGTCGCTCGGCTGTTGGCGCTGCTCGTCGAGGAAACGAAGCAGTGCATCCCCGGCCACACTCCGGGTGACGTAGGTGCTCCTGCCATCGGGCGCGATGAGCACGATGTCCGGCTCCTTGCGCGCGAGCTTAAGCATGACCAGCCCCTCCAGCGCACACAGGGCGAAGGCCAGGACGAGGGCCCAGCTCTTCCACTGGGCCTGGCGCACCATGGCCGCCCAGATGGCTGGCGGGTGGGCGGGCCTTAGGGCTGCGCTGGAACGCAACAGGGCAGTCGCTGCCGCGTCCACTGCAGGCACAGGGTCACTCACGGTAAAACTCCCGCCGCCGCAGCACCGCCGGCGAGTCTCAGGGCAGCAGCGGCGCCCTCACCGACGAGGTTGCCCATGCCGCCCACCAGGGCGGAGGCAATTTTCGGGGTGGCGAAGGCCAGCACGCACAACAGCAAGGAGGACGCGACGGCCCCGAAGGGGACGCCGGGGCCGCCGGCTGCGAAGGCTGGCCTCAAGAGGACAGCGGTCGAGAGGTTGAGGAGGACGGAAGAAACCACTGGCCAGCAGGAAACGGTGACGAGGCTCCGCAGCCAACGCCCCGGCGCATCCAGCCCCGGCACGTAAAAGGCCAGCGCCAAGGGGCCAATGACATAGAAGAAGCTGATGAGAATGCGAGACAGCTGGGTGAAGACCCAGTGGACGGCGCCGGCCAGCAGCACCACCAGCGAAAGAAAGACGTCAAAGAGGACGCCACCGAGTCCGGCGGGCTTGCCAGCTCCCGCTGGGACGGCGGCGACGCTCGCAGGGTTGGCCCCCCCCGCCTGGGCCGTCGCTCCGCTTGGGGGCTGAGTGGCGGCTTGCCGGTAAGGCTCCAGGGGGTCGCTGATGTCTACGCTGGCCAAGCTTTGCGCCAGGGAGGTGCACTGCTTTACCAGCGAGCCGGCGAGAAAGGTGTAGGCCTGCAGCAGTGCAAGCACCACCAGGGTGCGCCAGAGGACGGCCAAGTAGCGCTTGCGTTGCGCTGGCCCGCGCAGCAGCTCGACCACCAGGGCGAGGACGAGCAGGAACGCCACCAGCCCATGCGCGATGGTGAGAGTCCTCGCCGTCATTTCACCAACAGCGCCACCCTGGAGGTCGAGCGCCTCCCCATCGGCGGCCAGTGCAAACTCCGGCCAAAGGAGTGCGCCGACCGCGAGCCAAGAGGGGCCACGCCCCATCACTGCGCTCCGAGAAAGTTTACTCCGTCGCCGGTGACGACGAGCCTCGGTGTCCGAAGCGCCTTCAACCCTGCAGCAACCGCCTCACGACGCTCCAGCGCCTCCCCGAGCGCGCGTTTGCGTTCGGCGTTTTGCAGGGCAAGCCGTGTCGCCTGAAGCCGGTTGGCCTCGGCGAGTTGCTGGTTGACGGTGTCGAGCTGGCTTTCCTGTCGTGCCGTCTGGGCGAGCCCGCACACCGAAGCGTCCCCACCATTGGCGCAGGCTGCTTCACGGCTGGCCGCAGAAACCGCGGCTCGGGAGCCCTCCTGCTGCTGGTGCGTGTCGGAAGCGGCCAGGGCCCGGGCCACCTCATAGTCTCCGGCCTGGGTGTCCGACCGGAGTGCCGGGCCGAAGGTGCCGCTCAGCGCGGTCCTTGCGTCGGCCGGGCTGACGGCGTTGTGCATTTGGCGGCAGGCAGTGGCGCCGTCGCACTGGGGCGCGACGGCTTGCAGCTCCCCGGTTGCCGGTGCCCAGGCGGCGATACCACTGGCCAGGCGACTTGCGTCCGACACAGGTGGCGTCCCGCGGGCAAGCCCGAAGGTGTCGGCCCCGAAGTCCGCCACCCGGGTGCTGGCGAAGCGGCTGAAGAGGCTCTGCGCTTGTGTGGCGAAGCCCACCATCCGCTGGGTGGAGGTGACGTCTTCGTTGAGGGCTCGCAAGGCCTGGCTGGCAGTGGAGAGCTGTTGCGCCCCCTGTGAGACAAGCGTGCCGAGAAGCGGAAGGTCGCCGCCGAAGAGGTCCGCCGCGGCATCTGGAGCGGCCATGAGCACCAACAGGCCACCGACGACGGCGGCGGACAGAGACGCAGAGGGGCGACGAGGGAAGACGCGCATGGCTGGCTCCTTGGAAGTGACGCTCAATGCGGCGCTGCGACACAGCGAGCGCCTGGGGGGTAGCGAGCGGCGAGCTCCTGCAGGAGGGTGAGCTCGTCGAGGTGCGGGTTTTTCGCGCGGGCGCGCTCCAGCAGACGCCCGTCGTCGCCGTGGGTGGTGAGTAGCCAGTACGCCAGCGGCGGGACGGCATGGCGGACGGTTGCGTAGCGTTCGCCGTAGACGAGGAGGAAGTCGGTGTATTGGAAGGGCACGCGCTGGAGCCCGCGAAACTCCCGGTAAACGCTGTCTGGCCACCCGAATGCGTCACGCACGACTTCCCACCCAGAGGAGTGCCAAAGAAAGAGCTTCAGGAAGGAGTTGCCGATGATGGTGGCCGCCGCCCGGGAGCGCTGAAAGTCCTCGAACTTCTGACTGATGGCCCACATCGCCACGTCGAACTTCCGCATTTTGGCGTAGGCCTTGCCGAGGAAGGCATCGGCCGCCGCGCTGTCACCCAAGTAGTCATGGGCCTCGTCGATGGCGCAAACCGTCTTATTCCTGCGCGCGGCGGCCCGGGCGGTGACGGTGCCCATGACGGCAACCAGCGCGATGCGCTTGAGCAAGGGGTCCTTGGCGATGGCCCCCATCTCGAACGTGACGAGACGTCCGTCGTAGCGGAGCGCACTGGCGCGGTTGAGGAAGCGCGCGTAGGTGCCGGAGCAGAAGAGGTCGAGCCGCCGGACCAGCAACGCCGCCAGCGCGCGGTCCTCGGGGTGCAGCTCCGCGTCCTCGGACTGGCGACGCAGAGCCTGCTGAAAGTCGCCCATCAGTGGGCGCTCCTCGGGCCTCGTCCGGAACTGCTCCTGGTACGTTCGCGCGACCGCCTGGCCCACCAAGTTCTGCTGGGGAACGGTGAAGGAGGGCAGCTCGCGGTCCTCGACACACACCTGAAGGAAGCTCACCACTTCCTGGACGAGGCCACTGTCCAGCTGCGCGACTCCAGTGCGGGCCAGCTCCTCGCGGTCCACCATGTCGCGGTAACAAAGGAAGGGACAGAGCGAGGTGTTGAGGGTCACCTCCACCAGCGTGCCGCCGAGGACGCGCGTTAGACGCGACCAGCTGCCGCCGTTGTCCACAAGAATGGCGTCCTTGCCGGCGACAAAAGCGTCGATGACGAGGGCGCCGGCGGTGAGGGATTTGCCAGCTCCGGTGTCTGCGCAGATGAGGCCGTGGAAGGCATTCCCCAGGCTGGTGTCAAACAGGCCGAAGCGCAGCGTCGTGGACAGCGGGGTGGTGAAGAGCGTGTCGGCAGCTGTGCCGCCGCGCCAGGGAACGAAGAGGGGGAGCAAGTCCGCGGCGTTTCGGGTGGTGCAGCCCTTCCGGCGTACTTGGTAAGCGCCCGCGCCGGGGAAGAGAGAGAAGAAGCAGGGCAGCTGGGCGACATGCTCCACCAACAGCTCGCTGTTGCCGAGCAGCCGGAAGGCGTTGCGGGCCGCTTCGGTGCGGGCCTCGAGCTCGTCGAGCGTCTCGGCGTCGAGCAAGACGCTTACCGAGACGTCTGCCAGCTTGGAAGAGAGCGCGTTGAGCTCCGAGAAGAGCGCCCGGATGGCGCCTTGCTTGTCGGCGTCGTCCACCGCCCGGCGAGCGTCGTCTCCGCCCACTTGGTGGACGAGACTGCGCAGCGCCGAAACCAGTTTGTGCTGCTGGTTGAGGAGGAATTTCGCCCGGCCCTGAGGACGGATGCGCACCGCGACCGCCAATGTGTAGCCGAAGGAGTTGCCGCTGAGCGGATGGACCAGTGCTTGAAGCGGCTGTCCACCGAAAGGCCGTGTCCGCGCCTCCGGGAGTACCTTCAGCGTCGCCACGCGACGGAACAGGCCCCCTTGCTGGAAGTACCCACGCTCCTCGGAGATGGTTTCGAAACACAGGGCCTCGGCCTCGGTGTACTCGCGGAGGTGCTGCCCTTCGCGCCGAACCACTGCCTCTGACCAGAGATTGTCCACCAGCTCGACGGCCGGGCGGCTGGCGCCGGCCTTGCTGGAGCGGCCCGGGTTGAGCAGCTCGTAGTGAAGCTGCCAGACGTCCTCGGGCTCGAGCTCGCGCGAGCTGACCCCGGCCGCAACGAGGCGGGCGCGCAGTCTGTCGCGAAGGCCGCGCAGCGTCTGGAGGCGGGCGGCGTGGGCGCTGCGCGAGAGCCGCTGGGCATTCTTGAAGAGCAGGGGGGCGCCGAGGACGCCCCGGTCCAGCGGACCGTTTCCACCGGCGCAAGAGAAGAAGAGGCTGAGCTGGCTTCGCCGCAGGTGCTGCGTCCTCAGCCATTGCACCTTGGCCGTGACGTAGGCGGTGGTGGCTGGTGTGCTTGGGGCGCTCACGCTAGCTAGGTAGTCCGCAATGTCCGCTTCAACGTCCTCGTAGACGCGGTAAAGCAACAGCAGGCTGACCTCGTCGTCGAGCCCCCCCAGCAGCTCCCGGATGGCCTCTCCTCGTTGAGCGCGCTCGTCCGCCTGGAGAAAGCGCGTGTCGATGCCGTCGAGCCCGAGGCAGCCCACATAGTCGAGCGCCGGGGTGATGAGGGCGGTGACGCCATCCTCGCGCAGCGTCCGCCACAGCGGGACGTGCTGTGCCAGAGACGTTTCCCTCAACGTCGACTCCGGGAAGCGTCTCCGCTTCGGTACGGCCCGAAGGGGAATTGGGGAGCTCTACTGCGGGCAGCAGCACTCAGCTCACCGGCGAAGAGGAGTCGACGCAGCTGGAAGCTCAAGGAGTGCGCCCAGTGCTGGGGCGGGCGCCCGCGGTTGAGGAGTGCGACCGCAGCGTGGGTGCTGGCCGTCGCGAGGAGAAAGGCCAGTGGCCGCAGCACCATCAACCACAGGTAGCTGGCCACCACGACAACGAAGAAGTCGACGGGGAAATTGAGTCCGAGCAGCGTGGCGCGCGCGTCGGCGTGCCGGTAGACAGGTGCATCCATGGCCGGTGGCTGCCCACTCCGTCAGTGGCTGAGCGCCTGGACCAGGGCCGGGAAGGTGTTGAAGAGGAAGACCAGCATCACCACAATTCCCGCGGTGATGAGTGCCTCTTTGAGAAGGGGCTTGAAGAAAGTCGCCGCGGCGACGCACAGCAGAACCATCCCCGCCCCGGCCCAGATGACGAAGGGTTTGGCGTAGGCGAAGAAGCCCTGGCCCATGGCCGTCGGGTCGACACTCTGTGCGAGCGCGGAGGCGGCGATGCCCCAGAGAAAAAGCGCAGCGAGTGGACCACTTCGGGCTGGACGGGACGTTGGGTGCACGAGCGGCGTCATGGTGATGGACCTCCGGGTGGATGAAATGCCGAGGGCAGCCAGGGGACTCGGCCCGACTGGCAAAGAGGCATCCGTCCGCTGCCTCCTCGAGGCGCGAAGCGCCGGGCGAGGGCAGAGGGGCCGCGGCAGCGGCGGCAGTCGGTGCGCCGTCGGAGGCGGGCACACCGCGCCAACGCTGTTGGGACTCGAAGAGGACCTGGCCCAGGGACTCGGTGTGGGCGGCTGGGGCCCTCAGGGCGGCGGGGCCCGGTGTTGTCGCCCGACCCTGGAATTTCTCCCCGGCATTGGCCCGGCTTCCTTCCGGCAGGGCCACCCATCCCCCGGGAGCCGCACAGTCTGTCCGCGAGAGAGGGCATGCCGGAGATTCGGGCGTGTTGGCGCGCTTAGCGCCGTCCGGACTTCGAGGGAGAGGGGGGTGGGGTGGCGGTCCGTGGCGGAGGCCGCTCGCGCCCCTCCTGGGCGAGGTCCTCGTAGCGCTTGTGCAGCAGCATCTGCAGGTAGTTGAGGATGTGGAGCTTCTGGGACTCCGCGTCCCGCTTCAGCACGTCCACCACGTAGCTGGGCAGCCGGAACCAGGTGCGCAGCTGGGAGATGACTTCCCGCACCGCCTCGGCGTTGTAGGGGAACCCGAGCTGAGGGCGAAGGACCTCTTGGACGAAGTTCGCGTCCTCCGGAGGCACCTTCACGTTGAGCTGCCGCATCTCCTGGTCCGCCGGTAGGGGAGTCTTTGCCATCTCGTGCACAGCGCTCATGGATACAACATGGCATCCATTTGCGACCAATGTCAATGTTGGGTGAAGGCTTCATTTGATGCCGGGCGTCGTCCCGGGCCGCCTTCATGTATGCCACTCCTGGCCGACATGGAATGGACCGAGCATGCGTCTGCGAGCCAAACAGACGGCCCAGGGCACGTCGGTGGGTGCAGGCCAGCGCTCCTCGAGCGCGGCGCTCAGTGGGCGCGCAACAGGAGTCGGAGCGCCTGCAGGCGGGCGAGGTGGCCTGCCACTTCACCGGCCTGAGCGCGCCGTTGCATGGTCTCGGCGGTGATGGCGGTGTGGAGGACGGAAGCGATGCCGTCCAGGGCGTGGTCTCGCAGGACGCGCCGCACGTCGACCGCCTCGAGGTGGGTGGCGGCGAAGGCCAGCCGGCCGCCCTGCACGGGCACGGCTTTCCCGGTGAAGCGGACGCGAAGGAAAGCGGCGTCCTCGAGGAGAAAGAGGCCTTCGAGCGGCTTCGGACTGCCGGCCGCTGTGGGCCTCGGCGTTCCGCCGAGGACGAGGAGAGCGCGAAGGTGGAGCAGCTCTGGCCGACCCGGGGCGCTGGTGTCCAACACGAACAGCGGACGCACCAGGGCAGGCAGGCTCGGCCGCACCGCCACAAGGACAGTGCTGAGCAGCGCCGCCTCCTCGGCCCGGGCGCTCGTCACCACCTCCATGTGGAGACGGTAGGCAGCATCCAGTCGAGTGGCCGCCTCGCTCACCGCACCGGCCCGCGCCCGAAGGCGCGCGTCGGGGCGCTGCTCGCGCGTCGGGCGGCGGAAGACGCTGTCCCACCCGAGACTCGACACGGCCGTCACCGGAAGGGGTGGGCGTTTGCGCCCTGCTCGGGCTGCTCACCGAGGGCTTGCTCTTCGGCGCGGTAGCGGCTCCAACACCAGCGTTGCAGCAAGTCGAATCCCCCGACAATCCGCCACCCGGGCTCGGCGGCGCTTCCCACCAGGTGCGAAATCCACGGGGTGAAGAGGCTGCGGGCGAGTTCGGCGTCGCCTGGGCCGCGAATGAATTGGGTGGCCAACTTTTCGACGCGCACCAGGAGCGGGCCAATGCGCTCGCGCAGCCGTCGCTCGCTGAGGCTCTCCCGCAGGTCTTTCATCTCAGTGTGGAAGCGGCGTCGGTCCGGGGCCTCGCGGTCGAATTGCTCGAGCTCGCGCTGCAGCTCTGCCAGGGTCGGCACCGCCGGAACGGTCCGCCGCGGCTCGAGGAGCGCGCCCTCTCGAGCGCTGGGCTGCGGCTTTTGCCTCGGGTGGCTCATGGCGGGTGGGGCCTGGCTCAGGAGGAGCGCACCTCGCCTCCACCCGAGCCAGCGGAGGTGGCTCAACCCTCCAACTCGGCGGCCGCCGGGCGGTCGCGGTCCGGCAGCAGCAACACGCGGGCATTGGTGGGTAGGGCGTCAAAGAGGACGTTGAAGCCCCCGTGGTCGAGCGGGAAGGCGACGCCAATGCGCGTGTAGTAGTCCTTCTCGTTGACGGTTTTGACAGCCAGGACATCGAGCTTTTGCTTGGCATTCATGCGCGGTTTCCTTTCTTGGCGGCGAGCGCCGTCGCGGCGAAACGAGAGCACCTTGCTCTCATGTGAACTCTATGTAGAACCTAAATAGGTGTCAACTACAATCCAACGGTGGCGTTTTTGCCACCTCTGCGAGGTGGGCGTGCCTGCCGGGTTTTCGGTTGGGCTGGCGCCTCTCGGACGTTCGGCGTGGCGCGTCAACCGGCCGCTAACGCGGTGGCACCCTGGGTCCGTGGCGACAGCGCCCGCGGGGCCTCGTATTGGCACTTGCATCGCCCGAAGCGCACATGTGAGCGTCCGCGTCCTACATCACCCCCGAGGGGAGGACCTCCGCCCATGTTGACTGCTCTCGTCGCACTGCTGGTGGCCGCGACTCCAGCCGAAGAAGTGCCCATCAGCTTCCTCAAAACGGTGCAACCGCATTCTGGCTCGCCAGGTGGCTTCGCGGACGGAGCCCCCAAGGCTTACGGAGGGCACGGGAATGGCGGCGGAGGTGGCTCGTCCGTCCCGGGAATTGACTCCATTGCCAACTGGACGGGCCAATTCACCTCGCCCGGCTTTGACAGCAATGGAAACCCTCAAAGCGTCTGGCCCTACGCCATGGTCGGCGGCTCTCCGGACCGGGGCGGTGTCACCGTCATCCCCGCGCCCATCATCCCAGTGGTCGTCGACTTGCTGGATGCGAACGGCTCGGTGGCGGTGCGGAATGGTGTCACGCTCTCCGTTAGCCCGGCCGCCGTCGTCCAGCCGGTGGTGCAATCTCCCCTCTTCGAGCCATTCCTCTATGACTCGGGCTTCACTCAATTCAATGACGCCGAGTTTCGCTCCACCTTCTGGGACCGGATTAGTCAGGGGGGTGGCTGGGGAGGCGGCGACAACGGCTGGCATACACTGCTTCAGCCGAATGTGAAGAAGACGCGTCACATGGCAATCCCCTACGGCTACTGGGCGTACGCGCTCAATCCCGACGGAACGTGCTGCGCCTTCGTGCTGTTGGACGAGAATGCTTTCAGCAACGCCCTGTTCCCGCCCAGCTACCCGGTCGACAACAGCACGGTGATTGGCGCAGCCGAGCTCGCTGGAGACATGACCACCCGCGACTTGACGACGTTTCTCTTCAAAGACGTCTACCTCTACTCCGGAACTCCCTCCAACTGCTGCGTGCTCGGCTTTCACACCTACGACTTGGAGCCGGGCATTCCGGCGAATGGCAATCTGCCCCGGCTTTACCTCATGGCCTACGCCAGTTGGATTTCGCCTGGGCTCTTCTCCTTTGGCTTCCAGGACATCGCCGCCATGAGCCATGAGCTTGCCGAGTCGTTCAATGACCCTTTCATCGACAACCTGACGCCCTGGTGGCTTTCGGTGGACCCCGTGTTTGGCTACGCCCAGTGCCAAAACCTCCTGGAAGTCGGCGACGTGGTGGAGGTGCTTGATTCGCAAGTCCCGACGTTTTCCATTTACTCGCGGCAGCAGAGTCGCACCTACCACCCGCAGAATGTCGCCAACCTGAAGTGGTTCGAGTTTCAGTCGCCCTCGAAGGCCCTCAACGGGGCGTACAGCTTCCCGGACGAGACGACCCTGCCAGCACTCTCGCCCCCCAATCTGCTTCCCAACTGCGTTCCGGCCCCATAGCCCCTTTGGGGGGAGCCGGCCCAACAGCAGCTGTCCGTTGACGAGGAGCGGCGCCCACACCCCGGTGAGGCGCCGTTCCTTTTTTTACTGGCGCCGCCCGCCCCCGCCCCGGGGAGCAGGCACGGCCCCTTCAGAGCGAGGGCTCTCGGGCCGAAGGCGGAAGGGAGCCCGGCGGGTGGAAGACGTCGGCCAGCCGCGACCCCAGCGCCACCGGTAGCACCAACAGCACCACCAGGCTGGCCACCAGCTCGCCGAGGACGGCCGCCCAGCCGAAGCTGCGCAGCGCGCCCGACTTGGCCAGCACCAACGAGAAGTAGCCGATGACGGTGGTCAGCGAGCACAACAGAATGGCGCCCCCCATGCGGGCGCAGGCTCCGCGGGCGTCCACGCGCAGCGAGCTCATGGCGCCCAGGAGATTCACCACGTAGTCCGCGCCGACGCCGATGGTGATGGGGAGGGCGGCAAAGTTGAGGAGATTGACTTTGATGCCCAGCGCCAGGACGACTGCCTGCGAGCAGAAGGCGGCGAGCAACATGGTCACCAGACTGACCAGGGCACGGCCCGGCCTTCGGAAGAAGATGGCCAGTAGCAGCGCGCACACCAGCGCCGCCACCACCGCCACCACATGGAGTGCCTGGTCTCGCACCAGCTGGAGGATGTCCGCCATGAAGAGGAAGCTGCCTCCGACGATGACGCCCGGCGGCAACTGCGCCGAACGCACCACCTCGGCGAAACGCGAGAGGTTTCGCCCGTCGTCGTAGTCCACGTGGATGGAGGGGTACACCAGCACCACCCGGTCCACGCGGCCCGAGAGCTCTCGAAAGCCGCTCACCAGGCGCTTCGGCACCTCGGCAAGCTCGATGGGCTTCAGCGACTCCGGGGCGAACCAGGCATGGACATTGGCCCGCAGCCGCTCGGGAATGTCGCCCTCCGGGATTCGGTGGACTCGGGTGGCGATGCGGGACAGCTCCTGGAGGCGCGCCGTCTGGCTGGCTGACGCGGGCACGAATTTCTCGATGGTGTCCACCGTCTGGATGCCGGCCGGGTCCTTCTCGGCGAAGACGAGGCGAAGCTTCGCCGCCGCCGGCTCTCGTTCCAGGGGGTCCTCCGCCAGCGCCACCACCGGATTGAGCCACACCCCGAAGACGTCGTTCATCTTCGCGTCCCAGGAGGCACTGCCCACCTTGAGCGACTCCTGGTTGCGGAGGACACGCAAGTCCCTCTCGTAGACGCCTGAGGTGAAGGCCTGGGCCACCCCGACGGCCGTCCACACCAACAGGGTGGCCACAAAGGCCAGCGCCAGGCCCGAGGACAGCCAACCCTTGGAGAAGAAGGCGTGTAGCAGCTGCTGCACCACGGTGGAGGGCGCCTTGCGGCGGGGCGGCCGCAACAGGGCGACGAAGAGGGGCATGGTGAGGTAGGTGAAAAGCCAAACCGTCGCCATGCCCAGCCCCCCGAGGATGCCGAATTGGGAAAAGCCCCGGAAGTCCGACGCCGCCAACCCGCCGTAGGCGGCCGACGCGGCCAGCGCTGCCCCCAGCGTGCCCGGCAAGGCCTGGCGCGCCGCGACGCGCAGCGCCTGCTGCATGCTCAGCTCCTCGGGTTCGGCGCGGTAGTAGGCCAGAAATAGGAGCGGGTAGTTGATGCCGTTGCCGGCGATGATGGTGCCCAGAAAAGCAGTGTTGGAGTTGAGGCCGCCGACGGTGAGGCGCCCGAGCGCGAAGGAGAAAAGCAGCCCGGGGAGGAGTACGCCCACCACCGTCAGGACGGCATGGAGCGAGCGGAAGTAAAGCGAGATGCAGGCCCCCACCAGCACCACCACGAAGAGGCTGGAAATGGACAAGTCAGCCAGAATGGCGGCGTGCTCCTCGACGAGATTGGGCACCTCGCCGTTGAAGGCCACCTGCACGCCGGGAAACTGGGGGCGCAGGGCGGCAATCTCGCGCTGGGCGCCCTCCAGGAGCTTTTGGGAGGGGCCGAGCTCGACCTCCGAGCCCTCGAGCCAGAGGACGGCCACCACCAGCGTCCCGTCCGGCGTCTCGAGGTAACCCGACGGGAAGCGGTCTTCCCGGCCGACGGCGTTGTCGAACTCCTTCTCCAGCGCCGTCCAGTCCGCTGGCGCGGGCCGCTCGTCCTCCCCCAAGTCCAGTTGCAGCGGGTTCCGCCGCTGCTTCTCTTTGCGCACCGCCTCGTCAAAGCGCGACACCAAACGCTCGAAGTCCGCCTGGGGGATGAGCAACGGGGCGCGCCGAGTCAGCCAAGCCCGTTCGAGCTTGACGTTGCCTTCGATGCTTCTCACTTCGGGCAGGCGCGCTGAAGTGAGTCGCTCGGTGAGCGCCGAGATGAAGCGCTCGTTGGCGACGCGGTCCGCCGAGTGGGCGATGATGGCGAGGTGGGACTTGCCTCCCACCAGGGTGTGTAGCCTGTTGAGCGCACGCACCGAGGGCGCGGTGGGCGGCAGCAATTCCTGCAGCCCGGCCTCAATGTGGCTGAAGAAGGCGATGCTGAGCGCCAGCGCGGGCAGACACAGAAGGGTGAGCAGCAGCCCCGCTGGCCCAGGGTGGGCACACAACAGAGTGACATAGCGGCCGTAGGCCTGGGACAGGCGGATGCGCGCTCCCGAGGGAGGCTTGCCGGACGCCAGGGCCATGGCTTAGGAGGCAACCAGCGCCAACAGCGCTGGGTGGAGCCGTCCGTTGGTGGCCACCGTGTCCCGGCCGAAAATGTCGTGCGGGCTGCCGTCGCTCCCGCTCACCTGCCCGCCGGCCTCCTCCACCAGCAGGGCGCCGGCCGCACTGTCCCAGGCGTGAAGACCGCGCTCGAAATAGGCGTCGAAGCGTCCGCAGGCGACGTCGCACAAGTCGAGCGCGGCGCAGCCGTCACTGCGCACCGCTTCCACTGCCCCCAGCACCCGTCCCAGCCGGGCCAGTTGGGCCGTGTCTGCCGTGCGGCCGGCGTAGGCCAGCGCGCTGGCGACCATGGCCCGCTCCAGGCGCTCGGTGCGCGAGACGCAAATGGGGGCTCCGTTGAGCGTGGCGCCGCGCCCTTTCTCGGCCAGGAAAAGCTCATTGGCTCGCGCGCTGTAAACCACTCCCAGCACCACCACGCCCTCCACCGCCAGCGCCAGCGAGATGCACGAGCGGCCATAACCATGGGCGTAATTCTTGGTGCCG
>JBKQJL010000060.1:0-14014 GCA_052147975.1 Myxococcaceae bacterium | reverse complement strand
CAGCTGTGGTGGGGCCACCAGATTCCGGCCTACTTCTGCCAGGACTGCGGCCCGAACGCCCCTCCGCTGGTGGCTCGCTCTCGGCCGGAACGCTGCTCGGCTTGTGGCGGCACGCACCTGGTGCAGGACGAGGACGTGCTGGACACCTGGTTCAGCAGCGCCCTGTGGCCGTTCAGCACCCTCGGGTGGCCCCAACAGACGGCCGAGTTGGCGACCTTTTACCCCACCAGCGTGCTCGAGACAGGCCACGACATCCTCTTCTTTTGGGTGGCGCGGATGATGATGATGGGGCTGCACTTCATGAAGGACGTGCCCTTTCGCACCGTGTTTCTGCACGCGATGGTGCGTGACGAGAAGGGCGAGAAGATGTCCAAGGTGAAGGGCAACGTCATCGACCCGTTGGACGTCATCCACGGTGCGAAGGCGGACGCGTTGCCCCCGGCGCTTCGGAACAAGTTTCCGGACGGCATGCCGGCCTTTGGAGCGGATGCGCTGCGCTACACGCTTGCCTCCCTCACCCAGCAGGGGCGCGACATTCGGCTGTCCCTGGAGCGCGTCAATGGCTACCGGGCCTTTGCCAACAAACTGTGGAACGCCACGCGCTTCGTGCTCCTCAACCTGGGGGACTTCCAGCCCGCCCAGGCCCCGCTGGAACGGGGGCGGATGACGCTTGCCGACCGGTGGATTCTGGCCCGGCTGGAGCGGGTGACGGAGGAGGTGGAGACCGCGCTTTCCACCTTCCAGTTCGCTGACGCCGCATCGGCCCTCTTCCAATTTGCCTGGCGTGGCTTCTGTGACTGGTACATCGAGCTGGCCAAGGCCCCCCTCCAGGGCAGCGACGCCCATGCCCGCTCCACCGCGCAGGCCGTGCTCGTCCAGGTGCTCGACCAGCTGCTTCGCCTCCTGCACCCCTTCATGCCCTTCTTGACCGAGGAGCTCTGGCACCGGTTACCGGGGGTGGCCTCGGAGGCATTCCTCGCCCGGGCTGAGTTTCCGGAGGCCACCGGATTATGGCGCGATGCGGCAGCCGAGGAGGAAATGGCCCCGGTGGTGGCTGTCATTGAGGCGGTACGCACCATCCGTGGGGAGAGCAACCTGTCGCCGGCGGCCCGCTTCCGGGCGGTGGTGCAGTCGGAGCGTCCGGGGCTCCGGGAGTCGCTGCGGCGGGCCTCCGGGTATGTCCTACCCCTGGCCGGCCTGGCTGCCCTGGAGGTCGAGCCCCCCGGCCGCCAGCCGCCCCAGTCGGCCACTTGGGTGGGGGAGGGGCTCCAAGTCTTCGTACCCCTCGCAGGACTGCTGGATCTGTCCGAAGAACGTGCGAGGCTGGGGAAGGAGCTGGTTCGCCTTGAGACGGACCTAGCGGGACTGAGGAGAAAGCTGGACAATCCGAACTTCGTCGCCAGAGCGCCTGCCGAGGTGGTCGAGAAGGACCGCGCACGCGTCGCGGAGCTTGAGCAACGACGTTCGAAGGTGCAGGAAAACCTGAATCGCATCGAGCCGGAGGGAACGATGTCCGAAAAGACGCCGGAGGAGATGTTCCAATCCACACCGCCCACGCCATCGAGCGGAATGTTCGGCATCCCGAACGAGCCGTCGCCGGCGCCGAGCGCTCCCGTGGCGGCTGCTCCCGCGCCCGCGCCGCGCAAGCCGGCTGCGCCCAAGAAGAAGGCTGCGGCCCGCAAGAAGCCGAAGGCCAAGCGCGCCGCCAAGAAGGCAGCGCCGCGCAAGGCCAAGAAAGGAGCCAAGCGCGGCGGAAAGCGCAAGGCGCGGAAAGCACCGGCCCGCAAGGCCAAGCGTGCGGGGCGCCGCAAGGTGGTGCGTCGCACGGCCAAGCGGCGGGGTCGTCGCTAGCACGCCTCCTCGGGAGGGCAGCTTCACCATGGACGCCCTCGACCGGCTGATTGACCTCGCACTGGACGAGGACGTCGGCGCGGCGGGGGACGTCACCACCACAGCGCTGGTTCCCGCGTCCGCACGGGGCCGCGCCGAGTTGGTGGCCAAGGAGCGCCTGGTGCTGGCCGGCAGCGAGGCCTTCGCGCGCGTCTTTGGGCGGCTGGAGGCACAGGCCAGCGTGGCCTTCGGCTTTCTGGACGGAGCGCAGGTGGATGCGGGGACGGTGGTGGCCAGCGTCTCGGCCTCCCTCCGCACGCTGCTGGTGGGGGAGCGCACGGCCCTCAACCTCGTCCAGCGGCTGTGCGGGATCGCCACCCTGGCGGCGCAGGCAGCCGACGCGGTGCGCGGCACCAAGTGCCGGGTGCTGGACACCCGGAAGACGGCGCCAGGCATGAGGGCGCTGAGCAAGCGCGCGGTCCGGGCCGGGGGCGCGTTCAACCACCGCTTCGGGCTTTCCGACGGCGTGCTGATTAAAGACAACCACCTGGCGGCCATGGGCGGCGACGTGCGGCAGGCGCTTCGCCAAGCCCGCGCAGCGGCACCGCGTCTTCTGAAAGTGGAAATTGAGGTGACGTCTCTCGCGCAGCTGGAGGACGCCATTTCCGGCGGCGCCGACGTGGTGCTGTTGGACAACATGGACGACGCACAGGTGGCCGAAGCCGTCCGGCGCATTGGCGGGCGGGTGGAGGTGGAAGTGTCGGGCGGCGTCACCCTGGAGCGTCTTCCCAAGTTGGCGGCCCTCGGCGTGGACTTCGTCTCCATGGGGGCGCTCACGCACTCCGCCCGGGCGATGGACCTCTCGCTGGAGCTGCTGCCCTCCCCATAACGCGTAGCGTCAGGCCGGCTTGGCGGGGAAGCTTTTCAGCGAACGAGCGAAATGGCTTCGCTGCGGGCGACGCCCTCGGCGCCAGCCAAGCCACCCATCTCCATCAGCATGGCGGTGGTGGCGGCCACGTCCACCGCCTGAATCCGCTGGGTGTAGGTGCCCGGGCGAACGCCCCGGCCGTAGAGCAGCAGCGGTACCTGGGCGTCGTAGCTGTAGGGCAGCCCGTGGCTCGTCCCGTCGTCGTGCTCGTCGAGGACGGCAAAGGGCCGCAACAGGAAGAGGACGTCGCCGCTGCGCCCAGGGAAGTAGCTGCGGCGCAGCGCACTGCCGTAGCCTTGAAAGTCATCACATCCCCCGAGGTCATCGCGGGCCACGGCCAGGGCCACCCCCGGTTGGCGGGCCAGCCAGCTGGCTGCGGCGCGCCGCACCGCCGGCGCATCCAGGTGCCGCGTCTCCAGGGCGTTGTCATCCAGCACCACCTCGAAGTCGCTGAAGGCGAGCAGCAGAGGCGCACCGAAGGCCCGGGTGAGCTCGGCCTGGAGCGCCGACTTCAAGGAGGAGGGCTTCACCCGGCGGCCCGGCAGGCCCGTGGCCAGGAGCTCCTCAGGAATGGCAGCGCCGCCGTGGTCCGAGCTCAGGACGACGAGGAGGTTGGAGCGCCCGCCGGCGGCCCGCTCGGCGGCAGCCAGAAGCTCGCCCAGGGCGCGGTCCAGCCGCACCAGCGCGTCCTGGACCTCCCAGGAGTAGGGGCCGTACAGGTGGTAGATGCGGTCCAGCGTGCTGAAGCTGATGGCCAGCAAGTCCGGGACGTCGTCCTTGCCCAGCTGCTCTGCGGTGAGCGCGGCCTTGGCTGCTTCGACGAGGAAGTCGTCAAAGAAGGGCGAGCTGGCGAAGGCTTGGTAGGACTGCGGACCGGGCCCGGGAAGCCCGGCCGACAGTGGGTGGGGAAACTTCCGCTTCATGCCGTAGACGTCGGCCTCGAAGGGCCGGTCGTCCTGGCCGCTGTAGGCCTTCTCCGGGAGGCTCAGCGTCCAGGAGAGGGCGAAGGCCTGGTCGGGAAGCCGCCTGTCATTGAAGGCCTTCACCCAAGCCGGAAGCTCCTTTGCGTAAAAGGTGCCCGTGACGAGCCGGCCGACGGCTTCGCTGAACCAGAAGGGCTCTCCCAGCCGGCCGGCGAGGGGAATGGCCGCGCGCCCTTTGCCGGCCAGCACCACCACCTTGCCCTGCCGCGCGGTGAAGAGGCGCAGGTGGTCCGCCAGCGTCTCCCCGAGGAGCGCCTCCGGTGAGCTGTCCTCCGGCCCGGGCGGGGTGCCAAGCACCGGGTGGCCAGCGTCCCAGAATATGGGTTCCTCCTTGCCGGTGGAGCGGTTGACGAGCCGGTTGCTCACAATTCCGGTCCGCCAGGGGTAGGCCCCGGTGGCGAGCACCGCATGGCCGGGGGCCGTCATGACTTCCGCCTGCTCGTAGCGCGCGTCTGGGAAAAAGGCCCCCTTGTCCAACAGCGCGGCCAGGCCCGCCCGGAGGTGGCCGCGGTTGCGCAAAAGGAGGTCCGTCCCAAGGGAGTCGATGGTGATGAAGAGCGTCAGTCGAGGCGGTCGGGCCAGGGCGGGCGAGCCGAGGAGAAGCACGGTGAGGGCGAGGCTGCGGAGGGGGGCAGGGGAGCGCATGGGGCTGGGGCCTGTATGAAGCCCACGGTGCCTCCGGGTGCAAGACGCCAGACGCGCTTTTCCGCACCACCACGACGGCCGCGGGTGGAGTACCGTCCTCGCCCCCAATGTTCGAAGCGCGACAGCGGGTCATCTACGGGGACACCGACCAGATGGGGGTGGTGTACTACGCCAATTACCTCCGGTACTTCGAGCACGCGCGAAACGAGCTGTTTCGCGCGCTGGGCGGGACGTACCTGGCCTTCGAAGCGCAAGGGCTGATGCTGCCGGTGGTGGAAGCGGTGGTGCACTACCGGGCGCCGGCGCGCTACGACGACTTGCTCTTGATTGGGGCCCAGGTCTCCGCCGCCTCCCGGGTCCGGCTCACCTTCGTGTACGAAGTGCGCCGGGAGGGAGAGTCGGTGCTGCTCTGCTTCGGACACACGGTGCACGCCTGCCTCACGCGCGAGGGCAAGCCGGCTCGACTTCCGCCGCACATTGCGCAGCTGGTTGGCAACAAGGGCGACGTGGACAAGGGGGAACCGTGATGGACCGCAACCTGGCGCTGGAAGTGGTGCGCGTGACGGAGATGGCGGCCATCGCGGCGGCGCGGCTGATGGGACGGGGCGAAAAGCACCTGTCCGACCAGGCCGCGGTCGATGCGATGCGAAAGGCCTTCGACGCGCTGCCCATCCGAGGCACCGTAGTCATCGGCGAGGGCGAGCGCGACGAGGCCCCGATGCTGTACATCGGCGAAGAAGTGGGCCGGCGCGGCCCCGACGACCCGCAGGTGGACATTGCCCTCGACCCGCTGGAGGGCACCAACCTCTGCGCCTATGGACGCCCCGGCGCCATTGCGGTGGTGGCGTTTGCCGAGCGCGGTCAGCTGCTCAACGCCCCCGACACCTACATGGAGAAGTTGGCTGTGGGACCGCGGGCCAAGGGCGCCATCGACCTTCGCAAAAGCCCCACCGACAACCTGCGAGCCGTGGCCAGCAAGTTGGAGCGGCGGGTCGAGGACTTGACGGTGATTGTGCTCGACCGGCCGAGGCACGAGGGGCTGATTGCGGAACTGCGGGCGGCCGGAGCGCGGATTCGGCTCATCGAGGATGGCGACGTCGCGGCCGCCATCGCCACCTGCTTCGAGGACACCGGGGTGGACGTGCTGATTGGGACCGGCGGAGCGCCCGAGGGCGTCATCGCCGCGGCGGCGCTGAAGAGCGTCGGTGGCGACTTCCAGGGCCGCCTCAAGCCACGCAGCGCCGAGGAAGCAGAGCGAGCCAAGTCGATGGGCGTGAAGGACATCCACCGCGTCTACACCGCCGAAGAGCTGGCGCGCGGGGAAGTCATGTTCGCGGCGACCGGTGTCACCGGCGGCGACTTCCTCAAGGGCGTCAGGTTTTTTGGCAATGGGGCGGAGACGCACTCGGTGGTGATGCGGAGCAAAACGGGGACGGTGCGCTACGTGCAGGCCACCCATAAATTCGACAAGAAGCCGGGCTACGCGCCGTAGCGGGCGCGAGAGGAGGGTTTGCAATGGCCAACGCCACCCGTTCCATCCTCATCAACGCGCCCCCAGAGCGCGTCTTCGACGTCATCTCCGACTACGAGCGTTACCCAGAGTTTCTCTCCGAGGTGAAATCCATCCGCACCTCTGGCCGGCAAGGCAACCAGGTCGACATCCATTACGAGGTCGACGTCATGAAGCGCATCCACTACACGCTGCGGATGACGGAGGACCGGCCCCGGGGCCTTCAGTGGACCTTCGTCGCGGGCGACATCATGAAGGACAACAAAGGGGGCTGGGTCCTCGAGGCAAAACCGGACGGGAAAACCAACGCCATCTACACCGTGGAAGTCACCTTGGGCCTCTTGGTTCCGCGCCCGCTGGTGACGGCCATGGTGGAGTCGAGCCTCCCCAAAATGTTGGAGGCCTTCAAAAAGAGAATTGAAAGCGCCCGTTAGGGGCCGAAGCGGGACGCGTGAAAACCGGGGGCCGTTGTTGTCTCCCGAGGAGGGGCGCCCGGCCGACTGTCGAACCCCCGGGGCAGCCCGGGCCGGGCCCAAGGAGGTGGGCTAACGCATGGTCCGCAGCACCAAAAGCAAGAAGGCCCGAAGCAGTCGCGGACGGGGCGCTCGCCGCTCAGCGCGGGCGGTCGTCGTGCTGGTGGCGACGCGGAAGGGCGCCTGGCTGTACCACGGCAATGGGAGCCGGCGCAGCTGGCGCGTCGATGGGCCCCATTTCCTCGGTCATATTGTCAGCCACCTCGTGCTCGACCCCCGCGACGGTCGAACGCTGCTCGCCGCGGCGAAGACCGGTCACCTCGGGCCAACGGTGTTTCGCTCGATGGACTTGGGGCGCACCTGGAAGGAGGCGGCGCGGCCACCGGCCTTCCCCAAAGCCCGGGACGGGGAGAAGGGGCGCGTCGTCGACCACACCTTCTGGCTGACGCCCTGCCATGAGAACGAGCCCGGGGCCTGGTATGCCGGGACCTCGCCGCAGGGGCTCTTCCGCTCCGACGACGGTGGTATTTCTTGGGAAGGGCTCCCGGGGCTGAATGACAATCCGCAGTACCGGGCGTGGATGGGGACCGAGCAGGACGGGACGCCGGATGGGCCGAAGCTGCATTCGGTCATCGTCGACCCGCGAGACCCGGCGCACCTCTACATCGCCATGTCCAGCGGCGGCGTGCACGAGTCCACCAATGGAGGCCAAAGCTGGCTGCCGCTGGTGCAAGGGCTGGAGGTGGTGGAGTCCCTCGACCCGGCCAACATCCAGTTTCACGACCCACACTGCGTTCGCTTGTCTCCGCCAGACCCGGACCGGCTGTACCAGCAGAACCACTGCGGGATTTACCGGCTCGACCGGCCGTCGAAGCAGTGGAAACGCGTCGGCAGGAATATGCCCAAGCGCGTCGGAGACATCGGCTTCCCGATGGTGGTGCACCCGCGGGACGCGGACACGGCCTGGGTGTTCCCGATGGATGGAACCACCGTCTGGCCGCGGACCAGCCCCGATGGAGTCCCGGCCGTCTACCGGACACAGGACGGCGGCGAGCGCTGGGAGCGGCTCGCCTCTGGCCTACCGCAGCGACAAGCCTGGTGGACGGTGAAGCGGCAGGCGATGACGGCCGACGGCCAGGACCCAGTCGGGCTCTACTTCGGAACGACCAGCGGCGAGCTCTGGACGAGTGCCGACGAGGGCCGCCGCTGGAGCTGCATGGCCCGCAACCTTCCAGAAATTTACGCAGTCGAGGCGGCCCAACTACCATGAAGGCCAAGCGGCCTCCGACGAGGGCTGAGCCATGAAAGTCGTCATTCCTGGTCCGCTGCTCTCGTACACCACGCTTCGCGAGGTTGAGGCGACCGGCTCCACGCTGGGCGAGCTCTTCGTGGACCTCGACCAGCGCTACCCTGGGTTGAGATTTCGCCTCGTTGACGAGCAGGAGCACCTGCGGGCGCACATGCGCTGCTTCGTCAACGGGGAGCAAGTCTTCGAGCTGACGCGTCCACTGCACGCCTCGGACAGCGTCCAGATTGTCCAGGCGCTGAGCGGCGGCTAGCCGCTCCCGGACTGCCGGCTGCCGGCGCCAGCCCCGGCTGACGTGGCCCCCTCCCAACGGAGGGGAGGCGCCTGGGGGTTTTCGGTACCCCACCGCCGGCACCAACCCAACCCCATTGGCTCCCCAGCGGGGAGCTCCCGACAAGCCCCCGTGCAGTCAGCCGTTTTGGGAGCGGGTGGCGTCGTCGCCCCCAGGGTGGTGTGGGTGAGCTGCCTTCAAGCGACCAGAGCCTTGCGGGCCCGGCCGGAGGCATTACAATGGGGGCGTCTCGGGGATGGGCAGATGAATCCTTTGCACACCTCGGACGTCTGAAGCTTTGGAGGCACTTGGCAGTGGAGACGCTCGAAACCTTCATCATCGACGAGCAGCGCAAGCGCGAGCGTCGCCGTCACGAGCTTCCTGCGGTGGAACTGCCCCTTCCCGAGCCTGAGCTCGACCGGCCGCCGCGCAAGACGGACATCGAGGAAGAGACGCCGAAGCGTGGCGTGGTGGTCATCGACCTGGTCGGCTGAGCCGACGCCAGCTCCTTGCCCCACTGAGCACCCGGCCGTAGAACGGCGAGGTCATGACAACCATTGCCAGCGTCCGCGCGCGGGAGATTCTCGACTCTCGCGGCAACCCGACGGTCGAGGTGGAAGTGCAGCTGGAAGGCGGCGCCCGGGGCCGGGCGGCCGTTCCCTCCGGGGCCTCCACCGGGGTGCACGAGGCCGTCGAGCTTCGCGACGGGGAGCCGGCACGCTACGGGGGCAAGGGCGTGCGTCGCGCCGTGGCCAACGTGGAGGACGTGCTCGGCCCCGCGGTGGAGGGCATGGACGCCCTGGACCAGGCGGCGCTCGACCAGCGACTCATCTCGCTCGACGGCACTGCCAACAAGGGCAAGCTTGGAGCCAATGCCCTGCTGGGCGTGTCGATGGCGACCGCCCACGCTGCCTCCAGCGCAGTTGGCTTGCCGCTCTTCCGCTACATCGGTGGGGTGAATGCCCGCACGCTTCCAGTCCCGCAGATGAACATTCTCAACGGCGGCGCCCACGCCGACACGCGGGTGGACATCCAGGAATTCATGGTGGTTCCCCTCGGGGCGCCGAGCTTTGCCGAGGCCCTGCGCTGGGGCGCCGAGGTGTTTCACGCGCTCAAGAAGAGCCTCAAGGCGCGCAAGCTGGGGACCGCGGTGGGAGACGAAGGCGGTTACGCTCCGGACCTCCCCGCCAACGAAGAGGCTTTGAAAGTCATCCTCGAGGCCATCGCCCAGGCTGGCTACCGGCCGGGGGAACAAGTGGCGTTGGCCATCGACGCTGCGGCCAGTGAATTCTTCGACGCCAAGACGCGGCGCTACCGGCTGAAGGGCGAGGGCAAGGAGTACGAGGCGGCGGCGCTGGTGGGCTACTACCAGGACCTGGTGGGGCGCTACCCCATCATCTCGGTGGAGGACGGCATGGCCGAGGACGACTGGGAGGGGTGGGGGCTGCTCACCCGGACGCTGGGAGCCAAGGTGCAGCTGGTGGGGGATGACATTTTTGTCACCAACCGAGACCGGCTGGCCAAAGGCATTGCGGCCGGCGTGGCCAACTCGCTCCTGGTGAAGGTGAACCAAATCGGCACGCTGACCGAAACCTTCGATGCGGTCCGCATGGCGCACCGTGCCGGCTACACCACTGTCATGTCCCACCGCAGCGGTGAAACCGAGGACGTCACCATCGCCGACTTGGTGGTGGCGCTGGATTGCGGCCAAATCAAGACTGGCTCCGCGTCGCGCAGCGAGCGCGTGGCCAAGTACAACCAGCTGCTTCGCATTGAAGAGCAGCTCGGGGGCACGGCGCGGTTTGCCGGGCGGAGTGCCTTTGGCGCGCATGGGAAGGGCTAGGCCATCCGCATCCTGGTGTCCAACGACGACGGCGTCCTCGCTGCTGGACTCGAAGCGCTGGCCTTGGCGCTGGCGCCGCTCGGCGAGGTGTGGGTGGTCGCTCCGGAGGTGGAGCAGAGCGCTGCCTCCCACGCCATCTCGCTTCACCGTCCGCTGCGCATCCGGAAAGTCCGAGAGCGCTGGTTCAGCGTCGACGGGACGCCCACCGACTGCGTTTATCTGGCCATCCACCACCTCATGAAGGACGAGCTGCCGCGCATCGCCGTGGCCGGCATCAACCACGGCCCCAACCTGGCGGACGACGTCATCTACTCGGGCACGGTGGCCGCCGCGATGGAAGCCTGCTTGCTGGGGGTGCCGGCCATTGCCGTCAGCCTCGTGTCGCGGGCCCGCTTCGACTTCGCACCGGCCGCGCGCTTCAGCCGCTCGCTGGTGGCGGCGGCCCTGGCCGAGGTGCTTCCGCCCCGGGTGTTGCTCAACGTCAACGTGCCGGAGGGGCAGCCGGAAGGGTACACGGTGACGCGCTTCGGTCGGCACAGCTACGGCAACGCGGTGGTGGAAAACGTCGACCCGCGTGGCAGGCGCTACTATTGGATTGGGGGCAATGCCTACCAGCACGAGCCCATTGCCGGCAGCGACTGCAACGCCGTTTTCGACGAGCACCTCGTCTCGGTGACGCCCATGCTGCTGGACTTCACGGACACGGCCCTCCTGCCGAGACTGGCCGGGTGGAAAGTGGACGGCTTCGCCGGCCGCCTGGCGGAGGACGGGTGAGCCCCGGGAGCCGCTCCGGGCGCCTCGGCGCGCTCGGCTGGCTCCTGCTCGCGGCCTGTGCCAGCGGCCGGGCCGGGCCACCGGCCGGACAGCCACTTCCCGCATGGGCCCGCCCCGAGGCCGAGACGCACCCCGAGCCGGAAGTGGTGCGGGGCGTGCACCGGGTGGAGAAGGGGGAAACCTGGTTTCGTATTGCCAAGAGCTACGGGCTGTCGGCCGAGGAGTTGGCGACGGCGAATGGACGCGACCCCAGCGCGGCCCTGGCAGTGGGGACGGAGCTCCTCATTCCGGGCGCCTTGGAGCCTGCCACCGTGTCCACGGCAGCCGCGGCCGCACACCCGGTGGCAGCCGCGAGTGTGGCCAGTGCCTGGGAGACGCCAGTCGAGCCGCTGGCCGGCCAGGCGCTGCCGCCCGAGCTACTGCGGGCCTTCCACGTCGGGCCTCCGCCTCCGGCCGACGTCCCGCTGCCGGACGGGTTGGCCCGCGCCTTCGACCACCCCACCGCGCCCATGCCCCGCCCGGCCCCGCCGCCGCCGCCTGCTGCACCGCAGGCCAAGTCCGCCGCGGTCGCCGCCAGCATTGGGCCGGCACCCGCCGGCGAAGGCAACGGGCCCAGGGCTTCCGCTGGGAGAATGGCCCTGCAGTCGCGGAGCGCCAGCGCCACCCCCGTCCCGGGAGGGTTGCAGTGGCCGCTGCGCGGGGTGCTGTATGCGCGCTTTGGCAAGAAGGGGCGAGAGCCCCACGACGGAATTGACTTGGCGGCGCCAGCCGGGACGTCGGTGCGGACAGCGGGGGAGGGCGTGGTGCTTTTCGCCGGGGCGCAGTCCGGGTACGGGCTCATTGTGGTGGTGGCCCACGAGAAGGGCCTCGTCACCGTGTATGCCCACAGCCGGGACCTCCGGGTGCGGACGGGCCAGACGGTACGGGCCGGCCAAGTCATCGCCACGGTGGGCGAGTCCGGCAAGACGAGCGGGCCCCACCTCCACTTCGAGGTTCGGGTAGACGGCGAGCCGGTGGACCCTCTGCGCTTTCTGGGGCCGGTGCCAGCGCCGTAGGCCCGGCAAGGGCGGTGTCAGGCGCAGGGTGTGTGGTGTTGTGCTTCTCCCCCCGGCTTTCCTGAGGCGGGCCGCCCATCCCACAGGCCTCGGGAAGGCTTGCTAGCATTTGGAGAGGCCATGCCACACCGCAGCGTCCGCCCCCTCTCCACCGTGCTGTTGAGTCTGGTGCTGGCGGCCGGTTGCAGCGGCAATGTCGGCGGCAGCTCCGCCGGCGCCTCCATTGCGAGCGTGGTGCCGAATTCCGGCTCCACCTTGGGTGGGACGGCCGTCGTCATCTCCGGCGCCAACTTCCAGGCCGGCGCCACCGTCCAATTTGGTGCCGCCTCGGCGCTTGGCGTCACCGTCGACAGTGCCAGCCAAATTTCGGCAACGACGCCGCCGGGAACGGCCGGTAGCGTCACCGTCACTGTCACCAACCCCGGTGGCCAATTCGCGGCCCTCCCCGACGGCTTCACCTACAGCGCGTGCAGCGTGCCCAGCACCGTCACCTCCAACCTCACCTTGGACGCAAGCTGTGTCTGGACGGCCCCGCAGACGGTGGTGGTGGCCGGCCCCAACAGCCCCGTCCTCACCGTCCAGCCGGGGACGACAGTCACCTTCGCCCCTGGCTCGCCTGGGGTGGCACTGCGGGTGGGCGTCGACGCCCCCGGTTCGCTTTTTGCCAACGGGACGAGCGCCGCGGGAATTGTCTTCACCTCCGCCTCGGCCACTCCGGACGCGGGCGACTGGGGGGGAGTCGTCCTTGGCCCGCAGAGCGCCGGGAGCTCTCTTGCATATGCCAGCGTGGAATATGCGGGCGGCAGTGGCGGCAACGACATTCAGGAGACGGCGGCACTCACCGTGGAAGGCGGAGACGTCGTGGGGACGAGCCCCGGTGCCTCTCCGACTCCCCTGTTGACGCAGCTCACCATCAACAACTCCGCCGGGCACGGCCTCGTCTTCGCCGGATTGAATACCGGCTTCGGGGCGGGGTCCGGCAACCTCACCGTCACCAACTGGGAGATGACGGCCCACTACCCCTTCGTGCTCGAGGCGAACCAGGGGGCGACGGTGCCGGCGTCCATCTCCGCCCCGTCGACGCCGCCCAGCCTGACGGACGGGGTGGCCTTTCGCTCCTACGTCAACTCCGGCTGCAACGTCGTCACCAGCCAGACCTGGCCCGCCCTGCCGCTGCCCATTCTGGCCGAGTGCACCATCGGGGTGGGCTCGCCCAGCGGCCCAGCCGCCATCCTCACCATCTCCGCCCCCAACGCGCTGAAGTTTGCCCCCAGCACGGAGTTGGACGTGGACCCCGAGGCATTGGGCACCGGCTTTCTGCAGGCCAATGGCAAGGACTCAACCAGCGGCGCCATTGTCTTTACCAGCAGCTCGGCGTCTCCCGATGCCGGGGCCTGGGGCGGCCTCAACTTCAACGTGGTGCAGACGGGCCAAGGCGCCTCCTCGGTGACGTATGTCACCGTCGACTACGCCAACAGCACCTTGCTTGCGCCGCCGCCCTCGTACGGCACGGGCGCCATCTCGGTGAGCAACGCCACTGGCAACTCCAGTGCCGTGCAGGGGCCCACCATCGCCAACTGCCAGCTGCTGCACTACCCCTCGTACGGCATTGTGCTGGTGGACATTACGTCCGGGAATTTCACGGCCTACGGCCAGGACAACACCTTCGGGACGCCCAGCATGACGGTCTCGTCCTTTTGTTCAGCAACGGGGGAGGCCAACTGCACCGACACCGGGGGCGGCCCCTGAGGCGCCGTGCGGGCGTCCTCTGCTGGCGGGGCCCGAGGGCTTCCCTCGAAAACCGCTTTCCGAAAGCGCCCGAGCGTCAGTGCATTTTGCGGTAGACGCCCACCACCTGGCCCAAAATCATCGTCGAGCGAAATTGGGACTTGTTGATGTAGATGGGCGTCATGGTGCGGTTGGCCGGTTGAAAGCGGATGCGGTCGCCCTCGGGGTAATAGCGCTTGCAGGTGGCCTCGTCGTCGATGAGGGCCACCACAATGTCCCCGGCGCTGGCGGTCGGCGTCTTGCGGACGAAGAGGTAGTCCCCGTCGTGGATGCCGTCCTCAATCATCGACTCGCCCTTCACCCTCAGGGCGAAGACTTCCTTGCCGCTGCCGCCCAGCAGGAAGCTGTCGATTTTGACCGAGTCCTCGACGTTTTCCACCGCCAGGAGGGGGACACCAGCGGCGACCCGGCCCAGCACCGGCACCTCCACTAGGTTGGCATCGCGCCGGCCTGCGCCGATGCCCAACACCAGCCGTGCCCGTTTGGTGGGAACCAGGGCGCGGGACTGCTGCTCGCCTCACAGCACATAGCCTTTGCGCTCCAAGGCCTTGAGATGGTCGTTCACACCGTTGGTGGAGTGAATGTCCATCTCTTCACCAATTTCCCGG
>JBKQJL010000059.1:0-46196 GCA_052147975.1 Myxococcaceae bacterium | reverse complement strand
TACAATTTTACAAAACGTTACACTCTGCTAGGCGGATGTTGCAGGCCCCCCTCAGCAACCTCTCGGAGTTGCTGCGGGGGTGTGGTGGCATAGCCCTTGGAAGCGAGTGTCCGCATGCTGACTCAACCTTTGGGTTCCAACGTGGTGTCACAGTCGCCCTCCTCGGGAATGCTGGTGTCGCCCCGGCGTCCGGAGACAGAACGTCCCGGCAGCAGCCTTCCGGAGGGGGCGCTGCAAAACTTTCCGCACCAGGCCGTCATTTACCGGCCCGGCGAGCCGCTGCAGACCGCCTACTTCGTCAAGTCCGGCCGGGTGCGCCTCATGCACCTTGGACGCAACGGCCGGGCGGCGGTGTTCGCCATTCTCCGGGCAGGCGACGTCTTCGGCGACGTCTTCCGTCCCGAGGGCGCCACCGCGGATGAGATGGCCGTGGCGGCGGGCGAGGTGGGGCTGTGGGCCCTGGAGGGCCGGACACTTCGGGAGCAGCTTGAGTCCGAGCCGGCGTTGGGCGTCGAGTTGGTGCGCGCCTACGCCGAGCAGCTGCGCCACCTGCGCGCTCGGGTGCTCGGGCTCACCTTCAAGGAGGTGCCAGCCCGGCTGGCGGAGACGCTGCTCAGCGTGGCCGAGGCCCACGGCGAGCGCTGCGCGCACGCCGGCGAGACGGACTTGCGGGGCATTACCCAGCAGGACTTGGCCGACTTGGTGGGCGCCTCGCGCTCCTTCGTCTCGACGCTGGTAAACGAGCTCAAGCGCGAGGGCATTCTCGGCAACGTCGGACGGGTGCTGTGCATTCGCGACCAGAAGGCGCTGCGCCGTCTGGCGGCCGCCGAGGTGTAGGGCCGGCGTCCAACGGCCGAAGGCCTCTTTTCCGGCCACTTGGCCGGCGGACCGTGTCAGGGTCGTCGCGCCGTGGTGCCTTCGACGTCTCCGCCCAGCGCCTCGACGGCTCCAGTTGCCGCCGCCCACGCTGCAGCCGCAGCCCACAAAGGCCAGCTGGCCGAAGCGCTGGACCGCCGAATGGCGCGCATTGCCAACGGACGCGCCGCCACCTTCCTCGGCGCCGGGGTGCTAACCGGGTTGGCGATTTTCGAGCGGATGCCGAAGCTGGCCTGGGCGGGCGCCGGGGCCTGCGCGCTGGCCTACGTCGTCCTCGCCGTCCGGCATGGGCAACTGCTGGCTCGGGAACGGCGGGCACTGGCCGAGGCGGACTGGCACCGCCGGGCGCTGGCCCGGCTGGACGGCACCTGGCCCGCAGCGCTGGCCTCCGAGGGCGAGCGCTTCGTGGACGCCCGGCACTTGTACACCTCGGACTTGGACATTTTCGGCCCCGGCTCCCTCTTCCAGTGGCTGGACGAGACGGCCACCGGCGCGGGCGAGGAGCGGCTGGCCGCCTGGCTAGGCGCGCCGGCGACAGCCGGCGAGGTGCTGGAGAGACAACAAGCGGCGCGGGAGCTGGCCGCGTTGGCGGACGTGCGCCGGGACTTGGCGGTGGCCGGGCGCCTGGCTGCCGCGGGCCGGGTGAGTCCCAAGGCCTTTTTGGCCTGGGCGGAAGCACCGCCTCAACTCACCGGACTGGCTTGGGCCCGGCGGCTGGCCCTGGTGCTGCCCGCCTGCACCCTCGCTGCTGCCGTGCTGGCCGCCGTCGGCCTCGTCCCTCGCCTCGTCCCCTGGACGGCCGTGGCTGCGCAGCTGGTGGTGGTGGCGCTCACGCGACGAGGCCTGGCCGAGGCCTGGGAAAAGCTCGCCGTGGCCGAGGCCGGAGGCGCGACGCTGGGGGCGGCCTTCGCCCGGCTGGAGAAAGCGCACTTCGAGGCCCCCCTCCTCCGGCGGCTCAGCGCCGGACTCGCCCCGCCAGGGGCGCCGGTAAGCGCCCGCATGCGCCACTTCGCCCGGCTGCTGAGGCTGGCCGAGGCCCGCCGGAACCAGCTTCACCCGGTGGTGCACCTCCTCACCCTGTGGGACGTGCACGTGCTGTTGCGCCTGGAGGACTGGCGGCAGCAAAACGGAAGCCTCGTCCGCGGGTGGCTCGAGTCGCTGGCCCAGGTGGAGGCACTGGGGTGCCTCGGCAACGTGACGGCCGACCACCCGGACTTCCACTTCCCCACGGTGGAGGGCGGCGCTGCCTATTTCTCCGGCCAGGCGCTGTGGCACCCGCTGTTGCGGGGCGCCGTCCCCAACGACGTCGAGCTGCCCCGGGCCGGCTTTCTCCTCCTCGTCACCGGCTCCAACATGTCAGGAAAGTCCACGCTGCTGCGGGCCATGGGCGTCAACGCCGTGCTGGCCCTGGCCGGCGCCCCGGTGGCGGCCGAGCGCCTGTCGCTGGGCCCCTTGCAGGTGGTGACCAGCATGCGCGTCCAGGACTCGCTGTCCGCGGGCGTCTCATTTTTCCACGCGGAGGTGCTGCGCCTGAAGGCCGTGCTGGAGGCGGCCGCGGCCGCCCGGGGCCATGCCCTGGTGCTGCTGGATGAAATTTTGCTGGGCACCAACTCCGGCGAGCGGCGTGTTGCCTCGCGGGAGGTGCTGCGGCTGCTGCTGGAGGCCCAAGCCCTGGGCGCCGTCACCACCCACGACTTGGCGCTCGCCCGCCTCGAGACGGAGCACCCGGGAAGCCTGCGGGCAGTGCACTTCCAGGACCACGTCCAGGACGGGCAAATGCGCTTCGACTACCAGCTGCGCGAAGGCGTGGTGCGTACCACCAACGCGCTGCGGCTGATGCAACAGGCCGGCATCCCGGTGCGGGCCCACCCGCCAGGCGAGGGAGGCTAATGGCGCGCCGCGACCCCCATGCCTGGGCGGACGAGGCGCAACCGCGCCAGCAGCACCTGCGCTGGTCAGCTCGCGTGGACTTCGCCTCCCGACGCCTGGAGGCCACCGCCGAGCTGCGCTTTGACCGCGGCGGGACGCCGGTGGACCTCGACACCCGCGGCCTCGAGGTGAGCGCCGTCACCACCCCGGCCGGCGCCGCGCTGCCCTACTCCCTGGGCCCCACCGACGCTGTCCTCGGCACTCGGCTGCGCGTCAGCTTGCCGGCGGACGCTGCGCGTTGCGTGGTGCACTACCGCACCGGCGAGGCGGCCACCGCGCTTCAGTGGCTGTCCGCCGAGCAGACGGCGTCCCACCGCGCGCCCTTCCTCTACAGCCAGTGTCAGGCCATCCACGCCCGCTCCGTGGTGCCGCTGCAGGACAGCCCCCGCTTCCGCCTCACCTACGAGGCGACGCTCACCGCGCCGGCCGGGCTGAAGACGCTGATGGCCGCGAGCTCCACGGGGGCCCGGACACAGGCCGGCAGCGAGGCCAGCAGCCACTGGGAGATGCAGCACCCCATTCCGCCTTACCTCTTCGCCTTCGCGGCGGGCACGCTGGAGAGTCGCGACCTCGGCCCGCGCTCACGGGTGTGGGCCGAGCCAGCACTCCTCGAGGCCGCTGCCTGGGAGTTTGCCCAGGTGGATGGGATGCTGAGGCAGGCCGAGGCCCTCCTTGGGCCCTACGTGTGGGGACGCTTCGACGTGCTCGTCCTGCCGCCGTCCTTTCCCTATGGCGGCATGGAGAACCCCACCCTGACGTTTCTCACCCCCACCGTGCTGGCCGGCGACAGAAGCCTCGTCAACGTGCTGGCGCACGAGCTTGCCCACAGCTGGACGGGCAACCTCGTCTCGAACGCCTCGGCCGAGGACTTCTGGCTCAACGAGGGCTTCACCGTCTTCGTCGAACGCCGCCTCCTCTCGGTGCTCGAGGGGCCGGAGGCCGTCGCCCTGCACGCGGCCGTCGGTCGCCAGTCGCTTCAAGACGCGGTGGCCGGCTTCCTGGAGCGCCCAGCCCTCACCCGGTTGCGCACCCGGCTTGCCGGCGTCGACCCGGACGACGCCTACAGCCAAGTCCCCTACGAGAAGGGGTACCTCTTCCTCAGAGCGCTGGAGGAGGCGGTGGGCACCGTCCCCTTCGACGCCTTTCTGCGCCGCTACCTCCACCGCTATGCCTTCCAGAGTCTCACCACCCAGGAGTTTCTCGACTTCCTCCAAGCCGAGCTGCCCGAGGCGTATTCCCGGGTGGACGTGCCCAGCTGGGTGGACGGCGAGGGCATCCCCCCGGGCGCCCCGGCGCTGGCCAGTCGGCAGCTGGCGCTGCTGCAGGGCCTCGGCGCCCAGCTGCCGGAGGCGGCCGAGGCCGGGGCCTTCAGTCCGCTGGCCTGGCAGGTGTACCTGGGGCGGCTTCCACGGCCGACGCCGCGCGCCACGGTGGAGGCGCTCGACGGACGCTTCCACCTCACTGCCTCGCGCAACCCGGACGTCCTCGTCGCCTGGCTCGTCCCAGCGCTGTCCGCCGGCCATGCGCCCGCGCTGGTGCGCACCGAAGCCTTCCTCGGCGAGGTGGGGCGGATGAAGTACCTGAAGCCCCTCTACGCGGCGCTGTTGGCGCAGGAGGGGACGCGGGCCCGGGCGGAAGCGTGTTTCCAGCGCTACCGCAGCCGCTACCACGCCATCGCCGCCGCCGGCGTGGAAAGCCTGCTCCGCCGTCACGCCGGCCAGGGGACATGAGGCTGGGGGCTTGGCCCCGGGCGGCAGCGTTTTTTCATTGTCGAGCTCCACCGGCGTCGGGAGAGTCCCAAGCGTGCGCACCATCGGCCTTCTGGGGGGAATGAGCTGGGAGTCGTCCCTTCTGTACTACCGGCTCATCAACGAGGACGTCCGGCGACGGCTGGGGGGCCTCTCGTCGGCGCAGGTGCTCCTGTATTCCGTCGACTTCGCCCCACTCGAACGGATGCAGGCGGAAGGAGACTGGGAAACAGCGGGCCGAGTGCTGGCCGACGCCGCGGCAAGCCTCGAGCGGGGCGGCGCGGACTTTCTCCTTTTGTGCACCAACACCATGCACAAAGTCGCGCCGGCCATCGAGGCGCGCGTGCGCGTCCCGCTGTTGCACATCGCCGACGCCACCGGGGCGGCGCTGGCCGCCGCCGGCGTGCGGCGGGTGGGGCTGCTTGGCACGCGCTTCACCATGGAAGAGGCGTTTTACCGACAGCGACTGGAGGAGCGCTTTGGCCTCAGTGTCCTCACGCCACCGGTTTCGGACAGGGAGCGCGTCCACGCCGTCATTTACCAGGAACTGTGCCTGGGCCAGCTGCAGGAGGCCTCGCGAAGGGAGTACCGGCGCATCGCAGCCGAGTTGGCGGCCAGCGGTGCGGAGGCAGTCATCTTCGGCTGCACGGAAATTGGGCTGTTGCTCGGGCCAGAGGATGTGACGGTGCCCGTCTTTGACACAACGAGGCTTCATGCCCGAGCGGCCGTGGACGCCGCCTTGGGTGCCTAATTCCCCAAGAGACGGCTGCGCCCGCGCGGCTCGGAGTTGTGCCGAGTCGAGCGGGCGCAAAATGTCGCAACTGCTACTTCACGCCGGCCGTGTCGAGAGCGGACTCCGCGCACCCCGGCCCATTGTCAGCCTCTGCGTCCGAGCTGGGCTGCGTGTCCGCCTGGGCAACCTCCACGCTGGCGGGACGGAGCTGCTCGTTGGAGCGGCTCTCGGCGACGGCCTGGCTGCAGCCGGCCAGGGCAAAAAGGGCAATTGAGGCAACCGACATCCATCCCAACTTCTTCCAAGCGTTCATGGCGTCCTCCCGTTGAACCACGAGCCGGAGACATCGCAAGGAGGGTGCCAGGGCCCGCCGGTTGTGGTTGCGCCACGTTGGGCGGCCCCACCAGCGAAGCCAGTCACCGTTGGCGCTACAACGCCCCCGCACCGGTAGCGGCGGATGCACCGGGGTGTCGGTGCGATTTGGAAGTCCCCTTTCCTACACCTGGCGACACCACCTTCCGGACCCGGACGGCGAAGCCTTCCAGCGGAAGCACCGGCTGCTGCGGCCAAGGCGAACTTGGAGCTTTCGGGGGCGACTCAAGGACGGGCCTCCCTCCCCGCCGGTGGAGAAGGCTGGCCAGCTCAACAGCGCCGCGTTCTAAGCCGCGTTTGAGTGGTTGAGCGAAAGGGCCGCGACGTTTGCGTAAAGAGGTGGCCCTCCACACTGGCTCGGGAGTTTCCCAGGAGGAGACTGCGTGCAGGGTTTGTGGCGGACGAAGCAACGGGTGAAGTCGCCGCAGGCTTGCAGCCACCCGAATTTCCTGACTTCTGACTCGGCACAGCCTCTGCAGTGAACGGCGAGTGGACTGGGCGACCTCCCGCACAGTCAACCGGAGAAGCCGTCATGGCACGCCACACCCGCGGTGCAGCCTGGAAGTCGTTGCTGCTTGTTTGCTGTCTGTCCTCTGGCCTGGCCGTTGCCAGCCCGAACCTCAAGGTGGAGCCCGCCGTCCGTAGCGGCGGCCTCTGGAGTGAAGTCGTTCACTCCTTGGACGGTGGAATGAGCTGGGCGTGGTCGTTCTACGCCAAATTCCTTGCCCGGAGCTCTGCGATGTTGAGGCTCCGCTAGGAAGTCGGACTCAGCGTGCGCCGGCGCGTCACACCGAATTGGGTGGCGCGCCGTCCTTTTGGGTGCGCTCCCCGGCCGTCGCGCGCACGGGCGTCGCCTGTCGGCGCTTTCCCTCAACGCCTTCCCTGTGCGCTGGCGCCGACGGGTTCTGGACGACGCGTCCGGAAATCAGGCAGCGTGCGGCTGATGGAGGCGCTCGAGACACTCGGTGCGAAGCAAGCTGTGCGCCTGCTTTCCCGGGGCGAGCTCACGGCCGAAGCGCTGGTGGCCGCGTGCCTCGAGCGCATCTCCGCCGAGGAGCCGCGCGTGCAGGCCTGGGAATGGCTCGAGCCAGAGCGGGCCCTGCAACAGGGCCGGGCGGCGGACGCGCACCCGCGGCCGCCCCTCTACGGACTGCCGGTCGGCATCAAAGACATCATCGACACGGCGGACTTCCCAACGGGCTGCGGCTCGGCCGTGTACCGCGACCGCCGTCCCGCCCGGGACGCGGCCTGCGTCCAGGCGCTGCGCTCGGCGGGCGCCGTCATCCTCGGCAAGACAGTTACCACCGAATTCGCGGTCTACAGCCCAGGCCGGACGCGCAACCCGCGCCGCCTCGGCCATACGCCGGGAGGGTCTTCCAGCGGCTCGGCCGCCGCGGTGGCGGCCGAGATGGTGCCGGCGGCCCTCGGGACTCAGACGGCGGGCTCCGTCATTCGCCCCGCTTCCTTCTGCGGCGTCTTCGGTTTCAAGCCCACCTTCGGAAGGCTGTCCCTGGAGGGCGTCCACCCGCTGGCCCCCTCACTGGACACGCTCGGCGTCTTCAGCCGGGAGCTCGAGGACATACCCTTGTTGCTCGCCGCGCTCGGCCTGGCCCTCGAGGTGCCGCCGCCGTCCCGGCCGCCCCGCGTTGGCCTGTGGCGCACGGAGCTGTGGGGGCTGGCCACGCCTTGTGCCCAGAAGGCCACTGAGGAAGCCGCCCGCGCCCTAGCGGCCGCAGGCGCGTCTGTGCGCGAGGTGGACCTCGGCGTGGAGGGCGCAAGCCTGGCCGAGGCGCAAGTGACGGTGATGGGCTTCGAGGCCGCCTCCAGCCTAGCGGCTGTGAAGGGGGCCCATGCCGAGGTGCTCAGCGCCAAGCTGCGCGCCTTTCTCGAGGAGGGAGCAGCCACGCCTCTGGCCCGCTACCAGGCGGCGCTCGTCCTGGCGGAGGCGGGACGACGGCGGGCCGCCGAGGTTTTCCAGGGGGTGGATGTCCTTTTGACGCCCAGCGCCCCCGGTGAAGCACCGGCCGGCCTCGAGGCGACGGGAAACCCTGCTTTCAGCCGCATCCCCACTCTGCTGGGACTGCCCTGTCTCAACGTGCCCGGCGCGGTGGGTCCCGCTGGCCTTCCGCTGGGCCTACAGTTGGTGGGGCGGGCCGAAGGCGACGCGGCGCTGCTCGCCGCGGCTGCCTGGGTGACGGAACGCTTGCGGTGAGGCGCTCCGGCGCCCCCCGGGGGACCGAGGCCCCCGCGCTGGGAAAGGCGTGCTAAGTCCGTTCGGGGTTTGCCTCGGGGGAGGACCATGAAACGTCGAGTCGCGCTGCTGCTTCGCCTCGCCCTGCTCCTCGTGCCGGTGGCCCTCCCTGCTTCTGCCAAGGAGACGGTGAAGCTCGCCTTCATCGGGCCGCTCACCGGGGGAAACTCCGCCGTCGGACTGGGCGGCCGGAACTCGGCGGAGTTGGCGGTCAAGCTGCGCAACGCTGACCCAGCCGCCAAGTACCAGTACGAGCTGGTGGTGCTGGATGACGAGTGCAAGCCGGACACCGGCGTCCAGGTGGCCACCAAGGCCGGTGCCGACCGGACCATCATCGCCGGCATCACGCACTACTGCTCGGTGGTGGCCATGGCGACGGTGGACACCTTCCACCGACTCGGGCTGCCCACCATCGTCTGGGGCGCAGTGCTTCCCGACATTACCTACGGGCACGCCTACAAGGAGATTCACCGCGTCAATGGGACGATGGTGAACCAGAACGAGACGGCGGCGAAGTTGATGCTCGCCCAGGGCTTCCGGCGTTGGGTCATCATCCACGACACCACCGACTACGGCAAAGGGCACGACAAATACTTCACCCAGTTCATCACCGCCGGCGGCGGCCAAATTCTCGGAAGTTTCGGCGTCACCGCCGACCAGCAGGACTTCACCGCCGAGTTGACGCAGGCCAAGGCGTTGAATCCGCAGGTCCTCTTTTTCGGCGGCCTCACCCCCATCGGCGTCCGCATCCGGGCGCAGATGGACAAGCTCGGCCTCAACGCTCAATTTCAGGGGACGTCGGGCATCGTCTCCGACGACTTCATCAAGGGGCTCGGCCCGTTGGCCGAGGGCGTGGTGGCGTTCCGCGAGGGGGCTCCGGCCGAGAAGCTGCCGGGCGGTCAATTCTTTCTCGAGAAGTACGCCGAACAAAAGTACTCCAATCCGCCCGAGGCCTACGGGCCCTTCGCCTTTGCCGCTGCCTCCCTCCTCATGGACACCATCGAGAAGGTGGGCCCGGACCGGAAGAAGGTGCTGGCAGCGCTGGGCGAGGTGAAGGACAAGGACTCCATCGTGGGAGCCATCACCTTCGACGACCACGGCCAGAACACCGTCGCCGCCATCACCGCCTACGTCGTCCAGGACGGTAAGTGGGTGGTGTGGCAGGACAGCGAGTACGCCACTGGGAAGCGCAAGCTGAAAGGCCGCTGACCTCGCGGACGCACGGCCTGCGCCGAGAAGGCCATGGACCTCCTGGCCCAATACGTAATGAATGGCGTGATGCTCGGGCTGATGTACGCCCTGGTGGCGCTCGGTTTCACGCTCTTCTTCGGCGTGTTGAACGTCATTCAGTTCGCCCACGGTGACGTCCTCACCGCCGGCGCCTTTGCCGGGCTGGCCGGGTACGCCGTGGTGCTGCATGCCGGCCTGCAGGCGTCGCTGCCACAGCTGCTGTGCGTGGTGCTGGCGGCGAGCCTGTCGATGGCATTGCTCGGCGCCGGACTCGGGCGTGCGCTGGTGTTGCCCTTGAAGGGGGCCCCGCCACTCAACGTGCTCCTCGCCACCCTCATGGCAGGAACCGCCCTGCGGGAGTGCATCCGGCTCTTCTACCCCGGCGGCTCACAGCCCCAGCGCTTTCCGGCGCTTCTGCCCAGCACCTCCTGGGCGCTGGGACGCTTTAGCCTCAGGCTGGACAACCTCCTCATGCTCACGGCGGGCGCTGGGCTGGTGCTCGGCCTGTCCCTGGTGTTGCGGCGGACGCGGCTGGGCCTGGCCATTCGAGCGGTAGCGCAGGACGAGGAGACGGCCCGCACCATGGGCATCAACTTTCAGCGGGTGGTGCTGCTCACCTTCGCCATCGGCTCGGGCCTGGCCGCCCTCGCCGGGGTGATGAATGGCCTCTATTACAATGAGGTGAATTTCGACTCCGGACTGCTGCTGGGCGTCATCGGCTTCAGCGCCGCCGTCCTGGGGGGACTGGGCAACGTCTCCGGCGCGGTGTTGGGCAGCTTCCTCTTCGCCGGGCTGCAGACCCTGGGCGCAGTGGCCCTACCGTTCGCCTCGGCCTACAAGGACGTCTTCGCCTTTGGCGTCGTCATTCTCCTGTTGGCCTGGAAGCCGACCGGCCTCATCGGCGAGCAAGTGGGCGAGCGGGTATGACGCCGGCACGCGCCGGCCTGCGCGCGGGCCTGGCCGCGGTGGCGCTGGCCGTCCCGAGCGGACTGCTCCTCTACGGCTTTCTGGCGGCCGAGTCGGAGCTCAAAGTCGCCGCCGTCCTGGCCGGCGCCGTGCTGGCAGCGGCCGCCGGCTGGCGCAGTGGCCTTCTGCGCTGGCTGCTGGGCGCCGCCACCGAGCGGACTCGCGCGACGGCCTTCGCCCTGGTGGGCTTGGCGTTGGTGGTGGCGTTTCACGATGACCCCTTCGTGCTGTTGCTCCTCGCCCGGGCGCTCATTGTGGTGGTCGCCTGCTTCGGGCTGCACGTGCAGCTGGCGGACGCGGGAGTCCCCAACTTCGCCGGAGCGGCATTCTTCGGGGTCGGCGGCTACACCGCGGCGGTGCTCGGCCGCACCGCCCTACCGCACCTCGCTGTGCTGGTGGCCAGCGGCACCGTGGCAGCAGCGGTGGGCTCGCTGCTGCTGTTGCCGCTGCTCCGCACCCGGGGCCATTACGCGGCGCTCATCACCATTGCCTTCGGCCTCCTCTTCCGCACCTTTTTCGAAGTCAACGAATCCCTCGGCGGCCCGCAGGGCATGAAGCTGGGCGGCCTGGAAGTCCTGGGGTGGCACCTCAACGACGACCGGCGGGTGCTGGGCGTTGAGTTTTCCGGCTACGCCTTTTACGCCGTCGCTGCGCTGGGGCTGACGCTGGCCGCGCTCTCGGTGGTCCGCCGGCTGGAGGGTTCCTGGTGGGGGCTGGCGCTGGATGCGGTCCGGCTCGATGAGACAGCAGCCGCCTGCTTCGGCATCGAGGTCGCGCGCTGGAAAATCGCCGCCTTCACCTTGGGCAACGCGCTCATCGGCCTGGCCGGTGGCCTGTCAGCGATGATGGTGGGCTTCATCGCCCCCAACAACTTCACCTTCCAGGAGTCGCTGGTGCTGTTGTCCATTCTGCTGTTGGGCGGCTTGGGCAACCTGGCCGGGCTGGCCGTGGCGGCCTTCATCGTGGTGTGTCTGCCCGAGAAGCTGCAGCCCATCCAGGAGTACCGCTACCTGCTCTTCTCCGTCCTGGTCATGCTGGTGCTGGTCCTCCGTCCCAGAGGGCTGGTGCACCGGACGCCGCGGAAGCCCTTCGGGAGCGTCCCAGCGTGAGGACGGCGCCACTGCTCGCCTGCCGGGACCTCACCCGCTCCTTCGGTGGGCTCTTGGCGCTCGACGGGCTCAGCCTGGAGCTCCACGCGGGCGAGCTGTTGGGCCTCATCGGCCCCAACGGCTCGGGGAAAACCACCTTCTTCAATGTGCTCACCGGCCTGTACCCGGCCAGTCGCGGAGACATGCTCTTCGGCGGCACCTCACTGACGCGGGAGCGGCCACAGGCCATCTACCGCAGCGGCATCACCCGGACGTTTCAGCGCTCCAGGTTGTGTTTGGAGCTCTCCATTTTCGACAACGTGGCCATCGGCGCGCACCAGCGACTGAACCACGGGGTGTGGTTCAACCTCCTCCGTCGGCGGCAACTGGCGGCGCAGGCCGACGCCACGGCAGAGGCGGCCCGGGAGCTTCTGGAGATTTTCGACCCTCCTTTGGCCGGGCGCATGTTCGAGCCGGTGGCCGGCATCGCGATGATTGACCGGCGCCGGGTGGAAATCTGCCGAGCGCTCATCAGCCGCCCGCGGCTGTTGCTCCTCGACGAGCCCTCGGCCGGAATGACACTGGACGAGACGGCCCGCCTGATGGACGACATCCTCGAGGTGCGACGGCGCTTCGGCCAGCTGACCATCATCCTCATCGAGCACGAGATGTCCGTCATCGCGCGGGTCACCGACCGGTGCGTGGTGCTGAATTACGGGAAGAAGCTGTGCGAGGGCACCTACGCCGAGGTGTCCGCCAATGCCGAAGTGCGCCAGGCCTACCTGGGGCTGGCATGAGCGCGGCCTCCGGCGAGCTGCGGGTGGAGCACGTCTTCACCGCCTATGACCGGGCGGACGTGCTGGTGGACGTCTCGCTCCGGATTGCCGCTGGCTCCATCACCTGCCTGCTTGGCTCGAACGGCTCGGGGAAAACCACCCTCATTCGTTCCATCCTCGGCCTGACGCCCCCGAGGGGCGGCGTCATTTCCTTTGCCGGCACCGAGTTGACCGGCCTGCCCACCCACCGCATTGTCCGCCTCGGCATCGGCTGCATCCCCGAAGGGCGTAAAGTCTTTCCGCGCCTGTCGGTGGTGGAAAACCTGCTGGTGGGGGCCTACGGCGAGCCCCGGCGCAATGTGGTGGCCGAGCGGATGGAGCGCGTCTTTGCCACCTTCCCGAAGCTGGCCGAGCGACGCGCCCAGCTCGCCGGGACTATGTCCGGCGGCGAGCAGGCGATGGTTTCCATTGGACGCGGACTGATGGCCGCGCCCCGCCTGCTGCTCGTGGACGAGCCGTCGCTGGGGCTGTCCCCAAGGCTGGTGCAAGAGACGTTTGCCGTCATTCAGCAAATTCACGAGAAGGGCGTCACCATTTTCTTGGTGGAGCAAAATGTGCGGCAAACCCTGGCCATCGCCAGCCACGGGTACGTGCTTTCCCAAGGCCGGGTGGTGACGGAGGGCACCGCGGCCCAGCTGCGCAACGACACGGCCGTGCACGCGGCATACTTCGGACAAGCCCAGACGGAGGTGGGGAGATGACGGCGAGGCCGGAGCCAGTGTCCCTGACGCAGCGGCTGGTGCGTTTCGACACCATCAACCCGACCAGCACCGAGCGAGCCTGCGCCGAGTGGCTCGGGCAACTGCTCGAGGCGGGGGGCTTCACCGTGCGCCTGCACGAGTTTGCCCCAGGGCGGGCCAGCCTGGTGGCGCGGGCCCCGGGGGGAAGCGAGCCACCGCTGTGTTTCGCCGGGCACCTGGACACCGTCCCCTTGGGGCTGGCGCCCTGGGCGCACCAGCCCTTCGCCGGTGAGACGAGCGCCGGCCGACTCTACGGGCGGGGCTCGAGCGACATGAAGAGTGGCATCGCCGCCCTGGCCTGCGCGGCGCTGGACGTGGTGAGGGCGGGGCCGCTGCGCAACGCCGGGCTGCTGCTCGTCTTCGTGGCCGGCGAGGAGACGGGCTGCGAGGGCGCCGCCCACCTGACGCGCACCGCCGGCGCGCTCGGGCCGGCCGGCGCGATGGTGGTGGGCGAGCCGACGGACGGGTTGCCGCTGGTGGGCCACAAGGGGGCGCTGTGGCTGCAGGCCCGGACGCGCGGCGTCACCGCCCACGCGTCGATGCCGGAGCGCGGAGTCAACGCCATCTACCGCGCGGCGCGGGCGGTGGCCGCGCTGGAGAGCTTCCGCTTCGACGTCGCGCCGGACCCGCTGCTCGGGCGCCCCACGCTCAACGTCGGCACCATCCACGGCGGGCTGAATGTGAATTCGGTTCCGGATGAGGTGGTGCTTGGCGTCGACATCCGCACCATTCCCACGCAGCGCCACGAGCAGGTCCGGCTGGAGCTGGCCCGGGCACTCGGCCCGGACGTGGAATTGACGACGCGGGTGGACGTCCCAGGCCTGCGCACCGAGGCCAGCCACCCCTTCGTGCGCCAGGTGTTTGACCTCGTCGAGCCGCGCCTCGGGCGGCGTCCGGAAGCCGCCAGCGCGCCGTACTTCACCGACGCCAGCATCCTCACCCCGGCCTTCGGCGGAATTCCCACCGTCGTGCTCGGTCCAGGCACCATGGGGCAAGCGCACCAGACGGACGAGTCCGTCGAGGTGCGCTGCATCGAGGACACCACCGAGGTGTACCGCGAGCTCGGCCGCCGCTGGTGCGGAGCCTGAGAGGACTGGGCGCGCGGCCCCGGGTTGGCCACGGCCAGCGTTGTCGAGGGGCGCCCCGTCCCCCTCAGGGGCCGGCCACCCAAATGCAACCCGCCGAGGAGTCCGCGGCAAACGCCTTGCCGCGCTTGTCCGCCACGACGACGCGGACGCCGGGCGCGGTGGCGACGCGGCGGAGCAGGCTGAGGCGCCCGGCGTCGGTGTAGCCGACGAAGGACAGCATGCCGGTGGTGCCCGAGGCGGCGAAGAGGCGCTTCATGCTTGGAACGATGGCCGGGTTGTCCACACCGGCTCCAGTGACCAGGCCGGCCAGTTGGAACCCGTTTCGCTCGAGTACCAGCGCGACAAAGCCGTCGGTGCAGGCGACGAAGAGCAACCCGGCGTCGCTGTCGAGGGCCAGGCCCCTGGGCCCCTTCGGGCCGCAGCCCGTCTTCCAGCGGGCCACCACGGCACGCGTCGTGACGTCCAGGGCCAGCGTCTCGTCCTTGTCCTCGAGGTTGGTGTAGAAGCGGCCCCGCCGCAAGTCGACTGCATAGCCCTCTGGCTGGCCGTCGAGCTGCACCTGGACTTTCTCCTCCAACCCCGTCTCGGAAACGCCGAGCACGGCAATGGACTTGGAGCGCGGAAGCGTGGCCCACACCTCCTGGGTGCTGGCCACGTAGGCCAAGCCGTCGGGTGGCACAGACAGCGGGACGCAGGCACCGCGCTGGTGGGTGAGGAGGTTGACGGCGCACACCGAGGCATCGGCGCGGTTACCGACGTAGGCCGAGCGCGGGCCGAAGGTGACGGAGCTCGGCCCCTGGGTGCGCCCGTTGCGCTGCTGGGTGGGAAAGCCCTCGACGGACTGCACCCGCTCGGTTTGCGCGTCGAGGACGAAGACACGCCCGGTGTTTCCCCCGGGGGCCCACACCGTGTCGGTGGTGGGCTCGTAGCCCAAGTAGTCCATGGAGACGCTGCCGGCAGCCCCGCCCGCCAGCAAGGCCACCGGGTGCGGCCGGGCGGCCGAGGGGAGCGCAGGCCCGGCTGGCGCCGGCGCTGCTGCCGCCGGCGAGGCCGCGCCCGGCTGCGGCTGGGGCGCGGCGCAGCCCACAAGGAGTAGGAGGAAGGGAAGCAGCGGCCGCACGGCCTGGAGGGTGTACCGCAACGTCGCCTGGCATGACACCCTGGGCCTGAAGGCGAGGCCACCCAAGGGCAATGGCCGCCGGGGGCCGGGCGTAGAGGCGAGAAGCGTGGCACCCGGGTCCGCCCACAGACGCAGGCGGTGGCTTGCGCTTCCTCTCGGTCTTTGGCCGGCGTTGGCCAGTGCAGCCCCAGCGGCGGAGGACTGGGAGGCGCCGCCAGCGCCGCCGGCCGCCCTCGAGCGGCTCACCCGGGCCCTCCAGGGGGGCGACTTCAAGAAAATGACGAGCGTCCTCTTGGCGCGTCACGGCCAGCTCCTCTACGAGCAGTACGTCGGGGCCACCACCGCGGAGACGCTGCTCGACACCCGCTCGGCGACCAAGACGTTGACGGGCATGCTGGTGGGCATTGCCATCGAGCGGAAGCTGCTCTCCGGGGTGGACGCGCCGGTGCTGTCCTTCTTCCGAGACCGCGAGCCGCTCCAAAATCCGGACCCACGCAAGGAGCGCATCACCGTCGAGGACTTCCTCACCATGAGCTCGCTGCTCGAGTGTGACGACTGGAATGAATTCTCGCGCGGCAACGAGGAGCGCATGTACCTCATTGAGGACTGGGTGCGCTTCACGCTGGACCTCCCCATCCGGGGCTTCGCTTTCAAGCCGCGTCCCGAGCAGAGCCCCTACGGCCGGAGCTTCAGCTACTGCACCGCGGGCGTCTCCACGCTGGGCTTTTTGCTCGAGAAGGCCGTCCACCAGCCATTGGAAACCTTCGCCGATGGCGAGCTCCTTCGGCCACTCGGCATTCTCCGCCGCGAGTGGGTGCATTCTCCGCTCGGCACGGTGCAAACCGGGGGTGGGCTAAAGCTGCGAGGGCGCGACCTCTTGAAGCTGGCGCAGCTGGCGGCGAACGGCGGACGGTGGCGAGGCCACGCCCTCCTCCCGGCGGCGTGGGTGTCGGCCTCCACCCGGCCGCACGCGCGCATCGACGAGGCCACCGAGTATGGCTACCTGTGGTGGCTGAAAGTTGTGAAGGCGAATGGCCGCCTTGTGCACCTGGTGTACATGTCCGGAAACGGGGGCAACAAAGTGGGCTTCGTCCCCGAGCTCGACCTCGCCTTCGCCGTGACGAGCGCCAACTACAACACTCCGGGGATGCACGAGCAGACGGAGCGCCTCCTCACCGAGTACGTTTTCCCCGCGCTTCAAAAAGACTGAAACCCTGCCGAGGGTGGAGGGGCCGCGCTCAACCCCGGCGGCGCGGGCCGTGCGCGGCGGCGAGCTCGGCCAGCGCGTGCAGCGCGTCCACGGTGGTGAAGACGCCCACTGGCTTTCCGCGCCACACCACCACCGTCGAGCCGATGCGTCGGGTGGCCATGGCGCGGCACACCCGCGCCAGTGGGGTGGCCGGGCTGGCCGTGTAGGGAGCCTTGCTCATGGCTTCGCGCACCGTCACCTCGGCCGGGTCGACGTCCCGCAGCGTCTCCATGAGAAACAAGTCGGACTTGGTGACCAGCCCCACCAGCCTGCTTCCCTCCAGCACGGGGAGGTGGCGGATGCGGGCGCTCCGCATGGCGGCGTGTGCCTCGGCCAGGGTCTCCTTGGGGGAGATGGTGAGCGGGGCGGACGTCATGAATTCCCCAACAGACAGCCGGCGCATGGCAGCAACGGGTTGAAGCAAGCCCGGGGCCAAGCGTCGTCCGCGCCCGCGCAGCCCCGGCAAACGGACGGCCCACCCCAAGCGGCGGCGCACCCTTTGCGCCCGCGGCTTCCGCCGGCCGCAACCGCTGCAAGGCAGCGCTTCGCGCAACCCTCACTCGCTGCGCATCGCCTCCACCGGGTCCAAGCCGGCAGCGCGGGCGGCTGGGTAAATGCCGAAGCCGAGGCCCACCGCGGAGGACATGGCCAGCGCCACGGCCACCGACCACGCCGGGACGTCCGTCGGGAAGCCGAGCGCCCAGCGGCCGAGAAAGGCCACGGCGTAACCAAGGACGACGCCAACCACTCCACCGAGCAGCGAAAGCACCAGCGCCTCGGTGGCAAACTGTCCGAGAATTCGGTTTCGGCGGGCCCCCAGCGCCTTGCGGATGCCAATTTCCTGCGTCCGCTCGGTGACCGAGACGAGCATGATGTTGAGGATGCCGATGCCACCCACAATCAGCGAGAGCAAGCACACCCCGAAGCTGGCCGCAGTCACCACCGTGGAAATTTGATTGAAGGTCTCGGTGGCCGACTCGTTGGAGAAGATGGTGAAGTCACTCTCCTGGTCGGGCCGCAGGTTGTGACGATGGCGCATCAGCAGCTCGACGCCGTCCTGGGCCCGCTGCAGCGACTGCGTGCTCCAGGCTTGCATGCTGATGTTGAGCGAGCGGTTTTTGCCGTACAAGTCGAAGAAGACGGGGATGGGGATGATGGCCGAGTTGTCGTAACCCGAGCCAAAAAAACCGCCTTGGCGCTTGAGCACGCCGAGCACTTGAAAGTTGCGGTTGCTGATGCGGATTTGCTGGCCGACCGCCTCGACGTCCGGGAAGAGCACCTCGGCAATGTCCGGGCCGATGACTGCCACCTGCGCCCCCTCCAGCACCTCGGACTCGCTGAAGCTGCGCCCTTGCAGCACGGTGAGCGCATTGGTGTCGAAGAAGTGGAAGGTGCCCCCGCCAATCTGGACGTTGGGCCTGGTCTCGCGGGCCGAGGTTGCAACCTTCTTCGGGCCCACCCCGTAGGCCTCGGCCGTCACCGTGGCAACCTCGGGAAGCTGCTTCTGGATGGCCTCGAAGTCGGCCAGGCTAATATTCGGCCGGCGCTCGATTTTGTCCCAGTCCACCTGGCCGAAGCCCATCGGCCACTTCTGCAGCTGAAAGCCGTTGGCGCCCAACGCCGCGAGGTCCTTGTCCACTTTCGTCCTCAGCCCCTGTAGCAGCGCCATCATCGACACCACCGTGGCGACGCCGATGACGATGCCAAGCAGCGTCAGCACGCTGCGCAGCCGGTGCCCCCAGAACGTGCTTAACGCGAGCCGGAAGTTGTCGGTGAACATGCCGTGGGCGAAAGGACGTCCTGGAAGACGCCCCCTCAGGCCCTTGGTACGCGCCAGCGGCGCTGCCATTTCCAACAGGGGCAGGCCAGCCGCCCCCCCCCAGGCGCCTCTAGGGCTTGAGCCCCGCCACGTACTTGGCGATGGCCGTGACTTCCGTCTTGGACAGGTGGAAGGAATTCATGGAGAGCGGGTGCGCTTGGATGTTGGCGGCGACGACGTCCTCGGGGCGGCCGGCGATGGCGACGTCCTTCCCGTTTTTCCCCTCCTTGCCGTGGCAGGAGGCGCACCGCTTGGCGTAGAGGGCCGCCCCGTCCGCGGCCAGGGCGGAGCCCCCGGTGGCCAGAACGACGCAGAGGGAAAGGTGGCCAAGGCGTGCCTTCATCCGGGCGGGGCCTCCAAGGGGGCGGGCTGCAGCCACCAGGGTACGGACCGCGCGCGGCTGCATTGCACGAGGCCCGGAGCTCATGGGGTGAAGACGCTGCTCACCGCGGCGCCGGTGGACTGGCCAAATGCCAGGTAGCCGGCGCCAATGGGGACGGTGTCGTCGGCAACAATTTGAACGCTGTAGGTGTTGCCTGCCGACAGCAGGCCGGGGGGAATTTGGACTTGGAGGTCTTGCGTCTCAATCTCGGCCACGCCGGTGCTCAGCGTCTGCGTGCCGCTGGTGAAGAATTGGTTGATGAGGACGAGGTACCGGGTGGGGGTGCCGATGGCCGGCGGGCTCCAGGCCAACAGCGGCGTCACCCCGACGCCAGTGAGGGGCTTGGAGGCATCGGCCCCGTTGAGGGTGATGGCCTGCACCGGCGTCAGCAGCGGGACGACGGCGTTCTGGCAGAAGTCGCTCAGCGAGAAAATGGTTTGCATGCCCACCGTTTGCTGGTTGTTGGCCGTCGTGCCCGGAAAGGCAAAGGCTTGGTTGGCGTCGTAGGTGAGGATGCCCACCGGGATGAAGGGGTAGGACGCCGGAACGCCGTAGGCCATGGCGCCGCTCACTGCGTCCACATTCGGCGGAGAGGGGCTGTAGGCCAGAATGTCCGACGTGCCTTGCCTCGGCTCCCAGCCCTGGCTGGTGAGGAAGCTCACCCCGACGAGGTTGAGCCCCCAATTGAGCGAGCTCGTGTAGCCGCTCGGCTGTAGCCCCTGGAGCGCTGCGGCAAACTGAGACAGCTTGAAGTCGCAACTCACCGTCTGATTCTGGTTTACCGGCACGAAGGCTCCGGCCAGGGTGACATTCTGTCCGTCCGAGAGGCTCAACGCCGGGGCGTCGTAGAGGGCCGCCATGGACAGGTAGGCGGAGCCATTGGCGGTTTGCTGCACGTGCATCTGCTCGATGACGACGCGGTCGCCCTCGGCCGCTTGGATGGTGTTGGGCCCTCCGCAGTTTTTCACGCTGAAGACGGAGCCGTTGAGGGTGGTGGTGCCGGCGCCGGGCAAGGGCGCGGGGTTACACCCGAAGGGGGCGGTGTTGACGAAGTCATTGGCTCCCAGCGAGAGCACCTCCACCTCGTCGTTGACATTCCAGGGCGCAAGGTTGGTGAGGTTGAGCGTCAGGGTCGCGTCACTGGAGAGGGCGTAGTTGAATTGCACGACGTTGGGCCGGCCGGCGGCCAGGTTGGTGACCACCAGGGCATTGTCGGAAAGCCAGAAGTAGGTGCCGGCCAAGTCCAAGAGGTAGTTGCCCGACGTCGGTAAGCCCGCCACGGTGAAGGTGCCGTTGTCGAAGCCCACCGCGGGAATGGCCGCCCCGTACACCCCGCCGTCCAGCACGTAGGCGGCGGCGTTGGTGGACGAGAAGTTTGGGTAAACCACCTGCTGCGGCTGCCCGGGCAGCTGGTAAATGGTTTCCTCCATGCCGGTGATGGCCCGAAGCGGCCCGCCGTCCGTGCCGGCGTCGGGCACCCCGCCCGGGACGGGCGCCCCCACCTGCAGCGAGACGGCGTGCTCGTTGAATTCATCCACGAGATAGACGTTGGGAAAGCTGGGGGCCGACACCAGGCGGCTGTTGAAGGTGTCGGTGACGCGCGGGTAGACGTACAGCCAGCGCGGCTGGAGGTCCGGGGCGAAGGCCAACACGCCCACCCCCAGCGCCGCACCGGACACCAGCACGGCGAAGCTGCCGTCGCTGCCGGAGTAGGTGCTTTGTGCCAGCACGGAGGCCAGTGCCGAGTCCCCGGTGTCGTAGAGGCCGGCGATGGGGCTGACCACGTCCGGGGTGGCGCCGTTGAGCGCCCACAGGCTGAAGGTGGTGTACGGCGGCTGGTTGCTGAGCGTCACCACGCGGCCGTCGGCCAGCACGCCCACCAGCTCGGCCTGGACGGTGGGCGGGCTTCCCAACGGGGCCAGGTAGCTGCCGAGGATGGTGCTCCCCGGCCCCACCCGCAGAATGGGGTAGACGAGCAACGGCGCTGCGACGCCGCAATTGGAGGTGAGCTGGACGACAAACGTCCCGTCGCCCACCGCCAGCAACTTGTCGATGGCTTCAACTGGGCAGCCGGCGGGCGCTTCGGTGGGCCCGAAGCTGACGTTGCCCGAGGCGAGGTCCACCAGGTTCCAGCTGCTGCCGCACACGGCGACGTTGGGCGAGAGGTAGCTGCCTCCGGCTCCGGCCACCACCCCGGGGTTGGGTGGCCCGGTGAAGACGGTGCCCGAGGTGGCCGTCACCACACTCAACTCCGGGCTGTAGCACGTGAGGCCTTCCGTCCCGGCGTCGGAGCAGGCCGTCACCGAGTCCTGAAGGCACAGCAACGCGTCCACCTGGCTGAGCGGCGCGTTGGCGCTGGCCGGGCCGCCGGTGGCGGTGACGACGGCGGCGGTGGAGTTGGGCGCCGGCGCGAGGAGGAGGTTGGAGCCGTTGCCGGTGAATTGGAAAAAGAGCGTCTGCCCTTGGGCATTCAGCCCGCGGGCAAGGAAGCCCCCGGCCAGGCCGCCGTCCAAAAGTTGGGTGTTGAAGCCGTAAAAGGTGCCGTCGGCCTGCGCCAGGACGCCGGGAATCCACGCCGAGGTGGCGCTGGCCGGCAGCGCGGTGGCCAAGGGCAGCACCAGGCCCCCGTCAAAGGCCACCGGCTCGGCGGCCCACACAATGGGGCTGCTCGAAGCCGGCTTGCCGGGAATGTAGCGGTCCCACACCACCCGGGTGAGGTCCACCGCCAAGTCCAGCTCGGTGGTGTTGCCATTCTCGGCGGTGGCGCTGACGGTGAGGCGCACCATGCGCTCCGTGTCGGTGAGGACTTCAATGGGCACCGCCGCCCCTGGGGTGTAGGGGTAGTTGTCCGTCCCCAGCCCGGGCGCGCTGGCGAAATAGACGAGGTAGGTGGGCACGCCGGCGTCCTGCACCACCGTGACGCTGCTGGCCGGCTGGCCGTCGAGCAGCACCTCGGGAAAGGAGCGCAGCCCGGCGTCGGCCGTGCTGGAGACTTGGACGGTGTAGGGGGCCAGCGGCTGGGCGCTGGGCGGGTACTGGACGGTGAGGGCCGGCCCTTGCGTGTTGAGGAAGACTTGGAAGTCCGACTGCTGCAGCGCGCCCGCGTCGCTGACAGCCTGCACCGCCAGCTGAAGAAGCAGCGGCCCGGCGTCCGGGTTGGGCACGGCGACGGACTCGCACGGGGCAAAGTCCACCAGTGCGATGTAGGGGGGCGCCGCCCAGGCGTAGGCGGTGCGCTGCCCCCCATCCGGACCGCACAGGACAGTGACGCGGCCAATGCCGTTGACGGACGCCGCGGCCACCGTCACCTGGGCGGTGAGGGCAACCACGTCGCCCGGCTGGGGGGTGACGACGGTGAGGTAGGGCGCGGGCGGCGTCGGGGGGACGGTGGGCAAGTCCAGGTTGAGACAGCCCAGGCACGGGAGAAGACACACCCCCACCGTGGCCAGTGCGCGCCGGCCGGGCCGCTCCCGCTCCCGGTTGCTCGTGCGCATGGGCATGCGACCCCTCCCCGACCGGCCTTCGAGCAGTCTACCGCCTGCTCGCGCCGACGCTCGTCTGTCCCGTCTTCCCCAGCCGTCCCACGCCTTGCCTTCTACCCCAACCCCATGCCGCGCGTGTCGCGAAGACGCACGCCTCACTTCCCCGCTGCGGCAGGCGGCGGCTTGAAGCGGACGGCGTCTTTCTCTACCCACCAGGCCAGCACCTCCACCACCAGCCGTCCGGCCTTCACCGCGGGGTCCGCCTCGGCGAGGCTGCGGGCCTCCTCCAGCGTCGGCACCCGGTACAAGCACATTCCCCGCAGCGTCTCGTCCCTCTGCTCGTCGAAGGGACCGGCCAGCACCAGCTTCCCGGCCTGGTACATGGCCTGAAGGTGGCCCAGGTGCCGCTTTTGCAGCGCCTGCTGCGCCGCCTCGTCCAGCACGGGCGGGTGGGCGGGGCGCCTCAACAGCACCACGTAGTACTTCTCCATGTTGGGCATCTCGTCGGCGGCGAGCGCCCGAGGCGGCGCCCCGAGCGTCACGGCCAGCGCCAGCCAAGGCAGCACCTTCATGTGTGGGCACCCCCATCCAGGGCAACAGGCCCACTCCTTATGCCCGCGCCTTGAAAAAAAGACGCGGCTTCCGGCGAAAAGGACAGCCTCCCCGCGGGCAGCCTTCGAGGCGCCAGCCCTTGCCTGTACGCTTTGGGTGGGGGCCACGCTGGGAGGTGCACCATGCGCCGGAAAACAGCGCTCTCGGCCGAAGTGCACTGGGCCCTGTCCAAGTTGCGCCCGCTGTGCGCCGGACTGCCCGAGGCCCTCGAGACGGAGACGTTCGGCCACCCGACGTTTCAAGCCGGCCCTAGGCGCACCTTCGTCGTCCTCGACGACCACGAGCAGCCCCACAGCCTGTGCCTCGTCTTCAAGCTTGGGCTTGCCGAGCAGCGGCGGCTGTTGGACGGCAAGCGCTTCTTTCCGTCCAAGTTTGGGGCGAAGCACGGCTGGACGGCAATGCGGGTGGACGGGCGCACCGACTGGCGACAGGTGCACACGCTGTTGCTGGAGAGCTACCGCCGGGTGGCTCTCAAACGCATGGTGGCCGCGCTGGACGCGGCTCCGCCCAGCACCTCTGCGCTTCGCTGACGTCTCCCGCGCCGGGGGGGGGGGCGGCCCCCTTTGCCCGACAAAGGGGTGGAGCCATTCTCGGCCGTTGGGGTATGGCCAGCCGCGGTGGGGACAGCCCTGGCCTCGCTGCCGGTTTGCAACAAGGACATGCCCCTGCCCCCTCGCTTCTGTCGCCTCTCAACCGTGCGCTGGCTGTTGGGCCTGGCCGTCCTGACGCTGTGCTCCTGGGCACGCTTCCTCGGGACTGGCTCCGTCAAAATTGACGAGAATTACCCCACCGAGCGCTTTGGGACGCTGCTGCTTCTGGCCATGTGCGCCGGGTGGGGGCTGGCGGTGTGGGGCTGGGCGGACTTGCTGAAGCGCCCTCCCCAGCGGCCGCGGCGGCTGGCCTACGCGGGCCTCTTCGTCGTGTGCTTCATGCTGCCGCTGCTCAGCAATGACCTCTTCATCCTCTTCAACCAGGCCTTCCTCACGGCCCATGGCCGCGACGTCTACACCTCGGCCGACTCCTTCCCCGCCGGGGCGTGGATTGCTTGGGTGGGCGAGCGCTGGCGCGACAACCCAAGCCCCTATGGCCCCCTCACCCTGTTGTCGGCGTGGCCCAGCGTCCTTGGAGGCACCAACCCCTTGCGGGTGGAGCTGTTGTTGCGGCTGACCTGGCTGGTGCCCCTGCTGTTGGTGATGGAGACCTCCTTTCGGGTGTTTTCCGACCGGCCGTACTTTCACGCCATGCTTTGGCTCAACCCCCTGTTTTTGGTGGAGGGGCCCGGCCAGCTGCACCCGGACTTGCTCGGCGTCCTCTTGGTGACGGCCGGAATGTGCCTGCCCCGTCGCTCGGCCGCGCTGGGGGGCGCGGCGGCCTTCTCCTTGGCCACCTTGTGCAAGTGGAACCTCGCCTTCACCCTCCCTTGGTTTTGGCTGCGCGGCACGCGCACCCTCCTCGAGCGGCTGGGACGCCTGGCGCTGTTGGTGGCCGTCCTGCCGGCGCTCGGCGCCCTGGCCTACGCGCCCTTCTGGCGCGGGCCAGAAAGCGTGGCCGGGCCCTTTCGGGCGCTGCAGTCCAAAACCATGGTGCCCGGCGGCTCGGTGGTGGACGGCGTGGGGGCATTGTTTGACGCCGCGCACGGCGTCGTCTCGGACGCGACGCTTCCGGTGGTGGGCCTGGTGGAGCGCGAGCGCGCCCGGCGCGAAGGGGTGTGGAGGGTGGCCGAAGGGCTGATGGGGCTACTGGCCCTGTGGGCGGTGCTGGGGCTGGGCCTCTCCTTGCGGCGGGGCTTCGACGAGGAGCGGCTGGCCCTCGTCAGCGGGGCCTTCGTGGTGGCCCTGGTGACGCTGGCCAGCCCGAAATTTCAGTCCTGGTATTTGATGAGCGCGCTGCCATTTTTTGGGCGGTGCTGTCCGGGCGTGTGGCGACGCTGGTGGGTGTGGGTGGTGGCGGCGTCGGTGACGGAGGAATTCTTCCTGGCCCTGCCTCGCTCGGCGGCGCTGTTTGCCCCGTGCGTCGCGCTCAGCACCTTGGCCACCGTGCTGGCGTTTTTGAGCTCCCTGCGCGAGCGCTACTGGGCGCTCCCGCCCGGGCCGCTCGACGCGGCCTGGGCGCACACCGCGGGCGCCCTGCCTGGGCCACCGTCGGGCCGAGCCAGCTAGGCGCCAGCGCCGGCCGGGGGAAGGGCCCGCAGGCGGGTGGCGGCGAGGCGGAGGTACTCGGCGCTCTTGTCCAGGCCGAGGAAGCGACGGGACAGCTTCCGCGCGGCGACGCCGGTGGTGCCAGAGCCACAGAAGGGGTCCAGCACCAGCGCGCCCTCGGCGCTGCTGGCCAACAGCACGCGCTCGAGCAAGGCCAGTGGCTTCTGGGTGGGGTGTCGGCCGTGCACCTTCTCCGCCGGCTTGGGCCCGGTCAGTGTCCACACCCGGCCCAGCCCGTCCCCGTCGAGCTCCTCCTCGCCCGGGCGGGGGAGCGCCCACACGTCCCGCATTTGCTTGCCGCCGGCCGCCTGGCGCATGTCCGCGTACTGGAAGGTGTGCAACAGCCGCGGGCCGGGGCGGGGGGCCGCCCAGAGGAGCAGCTCCGAGGAGTGGGTGAAGTACCGGCAGGAGAGGTTGGGGCTGGCGTTGGGCTTGTACCAGGTGACGGTGTTGAGCAGCTTGAAGCCCAGGGACTGCAGGGCGAAGCCGACGGAGAAAATTCCATGCTGCGTCCCGGACACCCACAGCGTGCCCTCCGGCTTCAGCACCCTCTGGCAGGCGGCGAGCCAGGCCACATGAAAGCGGTGGTCCTCGGCCAGGCCGCGCGAGGCGTCCCAGGCGCCCTTGCGCACCGGGGCCCGGCGGCCGGCCTGGCAGGTGAAGCCGCCGTTGGAGAGGAAGTACGGCGGGTCGGCAAACACCAAGTCCACCGAGGCGGCCGGCAGCTCCGCCAGAAGCGCGCGGCAGTCTCCTTGGGCCAGCGTCCAGTCCGGCCCGGCGGCGTGCCGCTGGGCAGACAACCACCCGGCGTCAGCCGAGCGCTCGCGAAGTCGGTGTTGGGGCGTGGCCATGCCGTGCAGGGCCCACCGTACGGGCCCAGCGAGCAGGCGCGAGTTTTCGCGTGAAATGCTACAGCGCTGAAGCGCCGAGGCTAGGCCTTGGCCTTGGGTGCGGGCTTGGCCTTCTTCGCCTCGGCGGCGGCCGGCTTCGTCTCGTACTTCTTCCGGAAACGCTCGACGCGGCCCTCGGTGTCCACCAGCTTGTACTTGCCGGTGAAGAAGGGGTGGCAGTTGGAGCAAATTTCCACGTGGAAGGAGCCACGGGTGCTACGCGTTTCGATGACGTTGCCGCAGGCACAGACAATACGGCTTGGCGGGTAGACGGGGTGAAGGTCCGGCTTCATGGTGCTTTCCAAGCGTTGAGGCGCGCCGCTTTCCCGCGCCGGGAGTGGCGCGAGGTCCTGAGACGGCCCTTTGGGCACTTTGTGGGCCCGCGCTCTTAACAGCCCCCGCTGTCGCCCGCAAGCGTCCGGACGGCCGCTGCCGTGGGAAACCCCTTGGAAAACAAAGCGCTTGACCCGCTTTGCGAAAAACAATAATGAGTCTCAAAATCATTTTCAGGCCTACTTCCCCCTCGGGTCTCCATGCGCCGTGTCGCCGCCCTCGTCTCGCTGCTTGCTGGCTCCTCGGCGCTGGCCAGCGAGCGGACCCTCACCTGGACCTACGACTCGAGCGTCTTGCCGCCCGGCTCCAAGGAGCTCGAGCTGTGGAGCACCGGCCGCTTCGGGCGGCCCGAGGGCTACAGCGCCTTCGACAACCGGGCCGAGTTGGAGATGGGGCTCGTCGAGCAGCTGCAGACGTCCATCTACCTCAACTTCGGCACCGTCTATGACGGGCCGAGCGGCACCACGGTGCAGAATTGGAGCATCAGCAACGAGTGGAAGTGGAAGCTGCTCGACCCGGTGGCAGACGCCCTCGGCCTGGCCCTCTACGGCGAGGTGACGGTGGGGGTGAGCGAGGAGGAGCTGGAGGGCAAAGTCATCCTCGACAAACGCTATGGCGGCCTTTTGTTGGCCCTCAACCTCATTGGCGAGGCGGAGTGGGAAAACCTCTTCTCCGGCTGGCTGGCCGAGCAGCAGCTGGAGGCCAGCGGCGGCGCCGAGTACAACCTCGGCGCGGGCTTTCACTTGGGCCTCGAGGCGCGCGTCAACGCCGTCTGGGAGCACGGCACGGGCTTCGTCGGCGGAGCCGTCTTCCTCGGGCCAGTGGTGTCCTACGTCCGCTCCACCTGGTGGGTGGCCCTGTCCGTCATGCCCCAGGTGGTGGGCTTCGGCAGCGGCACCGTCGGCGGCCTGGAGCTCGATGAGCACGAGCGTCTCAACGTGCGACTCTTGGCTGGGTTTGACTTGTGAGACGCTTTTGCTTCCCCAAGGCCGCCGCCGCGGCCAGTCCGCTGCTCTTGGCGGCCTGCCTGCAAGGCCCCGGGGCGCCGCCGGTGGACCCTTTCAAGCCGGCCGACCAGGCGCTGGGCGAGCGGATTTTTCGGGACCCGCGCTTCTCCCAGTACTTCGCCGCGCACGCCACCGACATGAATGCGCCCCCCAGCCCGGGCGACCCCACGGTGGCCACCTCGGTGAATGCGCTGGGGCCGAACTTGCCGGGCTCGCTGGCCGGCTCGGCGGTGGCCTGTTCCGCCTGCCACCTGGTGGAGCAGGACGCGCTTGCGGACGGCACCCGCATGCGCGCCTACTCCGACTACGCCCGCCGTAGCCCCATTCCGGACCGCGAGGATGGCCAGTCCGCCACCCCGCGCAACAGCCCACCCATGGTGGATGCGCTGGTGCCGCGGGAGGGCCCCGTCTTCCTGCACCTCGACGGACAATTCGTCACCCCCGAGGACCTCATCGCCACCACCTTCACCGGCCGCAACCTGGGCTGGCTTCCCACCGAGGGCGAGGAGGCGGTGGCCCACATCGCCAGCGTCATCCGCGCCGACGACTGCAGTCACTTCGTGGGGCCGGACCCGGGACTGGCCGGCACCTCCTACGCGGCGGACTTCCTGGGACAGGACTTCCGCATTCTGGCGCGGTTGCGCCTTCCACCCGAGGACCGCATTGACGTCTTCACCGCCAGCGACCAGGAGGTGCTGTCCGCGGTGGCGACGGTGGTGTCGGCCTACATTACCGGGCTGCGCTACAGCCGCGACACCAGTGGCGCGTACAACTTTTCTCCCTTCGACGTCTTCCTCAAACTCAACGGCTTGCCGCGAAAGCCCAACCCAGGGGAAACACCGCTGGACTACGCCCGACGGCTGCGCACCGCCGTCGAGTCGCTGCAGGCCCCACGTTGGGTGACGGCCGACATGGGCAGCTACACCCACCACGCAGCGCCCTTCGTCTTCGGGCCCACCGAGCTGCAGGGCCTCCAGGTGTTTCTGGCCGAGCCCTTGGGCCCCTTCCGGCCGCCGGCCGAGGGCGGGGGCGGCGTCGGCAACTGCCTCGCCTGCCACACGCCCCCGGACTTCACGGACCATCTCTTCCACAACACCGGCGCGGCCCAGGTGGAGTACGACGCCGTGCACGGCGAGGGCGCCTTCTTCGCCCTGGCGGTGCCGGACCTCCAGACGCGCAACGCCAACGCCGCCGCTTACCTGCCCGCCTCCGCCGCCAACCCCACCGCCGTGGGGCGCTTCCGGGCCGCCCCCACCGCGGACGACCCAAGCCTGGCCGACTTGGGGCTGTGGAACGTCTTTGCCAACCAGCAAATGCCCAACCCCCAAGCGGCCCTCCAAGAGGTGCTGTGCACCCAGCCGGGGACGACGGACTGCTCGGCCGAGGGGCTGCTGCCCACCACCGTGGGCCTCTTCAAGACGCCCGGGCTGCGCGACCTCGACGACAGCGCGCCCTACTTGCACAACGGCTCCGCCAATGACTTCACCGCCGTGCTCAGCCAGTACCAGAAAGTCTCGGACTTGGAGCGCGCCGGGACGCTGCGCAATGGCGATGCGCGGCTGTTGGGGATGAATCTCGCCTCGGAGGACCTCCCAGCGCTGGAGGCCTTCCTCCACTCGCTGGCCGAGGACTACCAGTGAGGGGGCGCCGGCCGGCCTAGTGCCGCGCCGGCGTCTTCTTCAGCTCGGCCAGCCGGGCCTTGGCCTTCTTGGCCGCGTCGGTGCCCGGGTAGCGTTTAATGACTTGGTCCAGCGCTGCCTGCGCCGCGTCGAGGTTTTTCAGCCGCTGGAAGCAGTCGGCCGAATGGAGCAGCGCGGTGGGCATCGACTTGCTGGCCGGGAAGGACTTCACCAGCTGGCCGAATTCCGGCAGCGCCTCCGAGCACTTGTCCTCGACGAAGTAGGACTCGCCGAGGGCGAAGTGCGCCTCGCCGGCGAGCTCGTCGCGGGGGTACTTCTTAATGAAGTCCACGTACAGGGCGCGCGCCACGGCCACCTCTCCGGCCTTCTGCTTGCTCTGGGCCAGGGCGAAGAATTCGCGCTTGTCCGCCGGCCGGGGGATGTCCACCGCCACCGGCGTCGGCGCTTTGGCCGCCTGCACCCCGGGCAGTGCATTCACCTGGGTCTGAAGCTGGTCGAGCTCATGGACGTAGGCGTCCACCTGGCCGCGCAAGGTGGCCATGTCCTCCACCGTCTTTTGCAGTTGGACGCCGATGTCGGCGTCACTGCGCCGGGCGGCCTGGTCCAGGCCGTCCAGCGCCTTCTGCACTTCGGCCAGCTTCTGGTCCACCCGGGGCAGCGACTCGGCCAGCTTGTCCTGCTGCGCCTTGAGCTCGGCGCGCAGCGTGTCGTTGTCGGCGGACAGCTTGTCCACCCGCAGCTCGAGCTGGTGGCCCTTCTCAGAGGTGTAGCAGCCGGCCCCGCCGAGGGCGAGGGCCGACAGCAAGACCGCCGAGCACCGTCTCACTTGGCGACGAAGTCATCCCGGCGGTTGGCCGCCCAGGCCGCCTCGTTGTCCCCTTGGACTGCCGGACGCAGCTTGCCGTAGCCCACCGTCTGCAGCAGCGAGGCCGGGACGCCCAAGTCCACCAGGTACTTCTTGGCGGCCACCGCGCGGCGAACGGACAAATGGAGGTTGTACTCCTCGGTGCCGCGGTCGTCGCAGTTCCCCTCGATGGTGATTTGGGTAAATTTCGACTTCTTGATGCAGGCCGCCAGCGCGTCGAGCTGCGCCCGCGCCGCCTCGTCGAGGTTGCTCTTGTCGAAGGCGAAGTGGACGGGCGACCAGTCGCAGCTGGCGGCAGCGGCCGACTTCACGCACATCCCGGCCTGGCAGCTCTCCCCCGTCCGGCAGTCGTCGTTGGTGGCACAGGTGTTGGCCACACAGACGTTGTTGGTGCAGCGGGCATTCGGTCCGCAGTCCGGGTCCTGGGTGCAGCCCTTGGCCACGCACTTGCCGTTGTCGCACTTGCGGCCAGTGCCGCAGGCGGCGTCGTCGGTGCACTCCGGCTTGGGCACGCACGCATTCTGCTTGCAGACGAAGCCCGCCTTGCAGTTCTGGTCGGTGGCGCACTCCCTGCACTGGCCCTGGACGCAGACCTCGTTGTGGTCCTTACAATTCTCGTCCGAGTCGCACTTGGGGTACGTCGGGCCACAGCCATTCAGCACCAAGACGCCCAGTGCCGTCGCCAGCCCCACCAACCACGAATTGCGGTGCATGCTCTCTCCCTGGAGTGACCGAAGCCAAGGGCTGTACCGCCGCGCGGCAGTCCCGGTCAAAGGAATTCTCGCGCGGTGCCGCCCGGCCACACCTGGTGTGGCCAGACGGACACCTCAGCAGCGAAAGCAGCCGCCCGGAGCGCCGCCATGGCCCGTAGCGTTCTCATCGTCGACGACGAGAAGAACATCCTCCTCACCCTGAGCCAGTCGCTGCAGCTGGCCGGCTACCACACCGAGCTGGCCCAGAGCGGCCAGCTGGCCCTGGAGGTGGCCAGCGCCCGCCCGCTGGACGCCGTCCTCCTCGACGTGCGGATGCCGGACGTGGACGGGCTGGTGGTGCTCGAGCGGCTGCTCGCGCTGCAGCCTGGCCTGCCCACCATCATGATGTCCGGCAACGCCACCATCGACATTGCGGTGCGCGCCACCCAGCTGGGGGCCCGGGACTTCCTGGAGAAGCCCATTGCCCGAGACCGCCTGTTGCTGGCGCTGCGCAACGCCCTCGAGCACCAGGCGGTGGTGGCCCAGCTGCAGGAGCTACAGGGCGAGGCCGGCCAGTACGAGATGGTGGGCCGCGGCCCGGCCATGGCCCGGCTGTACGCGCTGTTGGCGCGGGCCGCCCCCAGCGAGGGGCGCGTCCTCATCACCGGCGAGAATGGCACCGGCAAGGAGTTGGTGGCCCGCGCGCTGCACCGCCACAGCCGGCGCGCGGCTGGCCCCTTCGTCCGGGTGAATTGCGCCTCGGTGCCGGAGGGGCTGATTGAAAGCGAGCTCTTCGGCCACGAGCGGGGGGCCTTCACCGGCGCCACCGCGGTGCGGCGGGGCAAATTCGAGCTGGCCGACGGAGGCACCCTCTTCCTCGACGAGGTGGGGGACATGCCACCCTCCATGCAGGCCAAGCTGCTGCGGGTGCTGCAGGAGAATGAATTCGAGCGGGTGGGGGGCAGTGAAACCCTGCGCGCCGACGTCCGGGTGGTGGCCGCCACCAACCGCGACCTCGAGGCGGAAATTGCCGCCGGGCGCTTCCGGGAGGACCTCTACTACCGGCTGGCGGTGGTGCAGCTGCACACCCCGGCCCTCAGGGAGCGCCCCGAGGACGTGGGCGAGCTCATCTGCAGCTTTCTCACCGAGGCCTGCCGCCGCAACGGCCGGCGCCCGCTGCGGCTTCTTCCCGAGGCGGTGGCGCTGTTGGCCGCGCAGAGTTACCCGGGCAACGTCCGGGAGCTCAAAAACCTCGTCGAGCGGCTGGCCATTCTCTGTGACGGCCCGGAGGTGTCCGCCGAGGCGGCCAAGGCGCTGCTCCCGGCGCCCCGCCCGCCCCGGCCCGGCGGGCCCGCCCCTCTGCCCCCGCCCAAGGCGCCGCCCCTCCCGCCGCCCAGCGTCCCGGCGGTGGGCAGCAAGCCCTTCCGCGAGCTGGTGGAGGACGCCGAGCGGGACATTATTGTCCGCACCCTGGCCTTCACTGGGGACAACGTCACCGAGGCGGCCCGGCTGTTGGACCTGGAGCGCGGCCACTTCTACAAAAAAATGAAGGCGCTCGGGCTGCGCCGCGGGCCTCCGGAGGGAGAGCCCGCCGCCAGCTGAAAATTGCCCCCTGCTACGCCCCCATCAGGATGAGGCTAAGCACGGTGCACACCTCGTAGTCGCTCCAGGTGGCCATGACGGCCGGCAGCTGGATGAAGGCATAGCCCCCAGGCACCATCTGCCCCTCGTACTTGGTGCCGCTCCACTGCAGGTTGTAGACGGCCGCACCAATACGGCCGTTGATGGCCTTTGGGCTGAGCACCCAGTCGCTGTTGCCGATGCCCATGGCGCCGACAATGTGGGCGCTCCCGTCCGGGTTGATCTCGATGATGGCGCTGAAGGGGATGGTGCCCACCAGGCCCTCCGCCTTGTTGCCCTTGATGCTGACGTCGACGCTGCGCCCGGAGTTGCCGGTGCCCCGGATGTGGCCTCCGGTGACGTCCATGCTGGCCACCGGCCCGTTGATGGAGCGGCCGATGATGGAGTCAGAGACTTGGCCGCCATTTCCGCCGGTGCCCTGAAAGTCATTCCCCGTCGACATGGAGGCCGAGGCAAGCTTCCAGTCGGGTGGCGGCCCGGCCGGCACGGCCGGAGTGGTGGCACAGGCCAACAGGGCGAGGCAGGACAGCGGCGCAACCAGGTGTAGACAGCGCATGTGAACGTCCTCCAAACGAGCGGTGAAAGGGGCCGGACGTCTCCCCCCCGGCAAGACGGCGGGGAGCATGCGTCTCGCCGCCCGCCGCTGTCACTTGGATTCGTTTCCCCCTGGGGGCGCCGCCGCAGTGCCCCGCGTCTGCGGAAAGGCTTTTTTACGTCCCCAAGACGATGGCCAGCACCGTGGCCGACTCGAGGTCCGTCCAGCCCGCCATGGCCGCCGGGAGCTCGAGTGACGTCAAGGTGACGGCACCGGCGCAGCTCGAGGAGCCCTCGTAGCGGGTGCCGTTGAAGGTCAAGTCATAGCTGCAGGTCCCGAGCTTCCCCTGAAAAATTTTCGGGCTGATTTTGTAGTACGAGATGACGCCGCCGAAGAGTCCCGTCACCTCGGTGACGCCGTCCGGGAGGGACTTCAAGTCCACGCTGAATGGGGTGTTGCGCACGTTGCCGGTGGCATTCGTCCCGTGCAGGGTGACGTTGACTTGGGTATTCCCCGCGCCCTGGCCACGGATGTAGGTGCCCCCGTGCTTGAGCTGCCAGGTGGCCCCGAAAATGGCGTCTCCGTCGATGGAGATTTGGATGTAGCGGATTTGCGAACGCATGCGCAGCTCCCGGCCCGCCGAAGGGGTGGCCGAGGCAAACGTCCAGACGGGAGGAGGAGGCGGCGGGGCGGGAGTCCCGGCGCAGCCGAGGGCGAGGACGAGAAACAACGGGGCACGAAGAAGCTGGCGCATGGTGACTCCAGGAAAAAAGGGGGCCCTGGCGGCATGAGGGACGGGCTGGCATACAGACGCCCACCCCCAGGTCCATATTCACACCCGTCTCGGCCGGCGCTTGCAACTTGGGGCCTGGCCGGGCCCCCCCGGGGCTGTGCCCCCACCCTTGGCCGGCTAGCGTTCGGCCTGGCCAAAGCGGGCCCAGACGGGGGCATGGTCCGACGGCAGCTTTCCCTTGCGGGCTTCCCTGTCAATGTCCGCCGCCTCGCAGCGCGCCGCCAGCGCCGGCGTGGCGTAGAGGGCGTCAATGCGCAGCCCGTGGTTTTTGGGGAAGCCAAGCATCCGGTAGTCCCACCAGCTGTAGCGGCCAGCCTCCGGGTGGTGCAGCCGGAAGGTGTCCGTCAGGCCGAAGGCCAAGAGCTCCTTCAACGCCGCGCGCTCCTTCAAGGAGAACAGCGTCTGCCCCTCCCAGAGGACCGGGTCCCAGACGTCTCGCTCCTCGGGGGCCACGTTGAAGTCCCCGCACAGGACGAGGGACGGCTCGTCCTGGTAGCGCACGTCCAGCGCGCGGCGCAGCCGGGCGTAAAAGGCCAGCTTCCCCTGGTAGGCCTCGGAGTCCACCCGCTGGCCATTGGGGGCATAGACGGACATCACCCGGACGCCCTGGACGGTGGCCGCCAGCACCCGCGCCTCCGCCTCGTCCTCCGCCAGCGGAAGCCCCCGTTCCACCTTCTCCAAGGGGGTGGTGCTGAGGATGGCCACGCCGTTGTACGTCCGCTGGCCGTACACCGCCGCCTGGTAGCCGAGGCGCTCCACCACCTCCTTGGGGAATTGCTCCTCGGTGCACTTGAGCTCCTGCAGGCACAAGACGTCTGGCTTTCGCGAGGCGAGGTAGGCCTCCAGCCGCTCGACGCGCGCACGGACGGAGTTGATGTTCCAGCTGGCGATGGTGAGGGACACTGTTTTCCGAAACGACGTTTTGCGCTGCCGGTGGGGGGCCTTTTAGGGCAAAACCGCCGCAGCCGGCGCGGCCGAGGGCGCGTCGCCGCCGCGGCCCCCCGGCTCAGTCGCTCGGCTGCTTTTGACTTGCAGAAGCAATATACGCTAGCGCCTCCGCTGGGGAGGGCGGTTTGGGCGCGCACCGAAGCTCCTGGCTGTCGAGCTTGAGTGTCTGTTTCGGGCTGGCGCTCGTCGCCGCCGTTGGCGTGCGCGCCCATCGCCACAGCGTCTCGCGCGATGAGACGGCGGCTTGGGTGTCCCACGCCCATGCTGTCCTGGAGACGCTGGACGGGCTGCTGCTGGCGTTGGACGACGCGGTGGGTTTTCGCCGCGGTTTCGCCCTCAGCGGCGACACGGCCCAGCTGGGCCCCTACCGGGCCGCCATCGAGCGCGTCAGCGAGTCGCGCTCGGCGCTGAGGCGTCTGGCCACGGACAGTCCGGAGCTGCAGCGGCGCCTGGACACCCTCGAGCCCCTCCTCACCGCCCGGGTGGCACAGCTCGAGAGCCACCTGCGCCCGGCCTCCGCCCTGCCCTTCGACGCCCGGGGCGAGGGGGACGTCACCTCGGAGGGCAATGCCCAGTCCATGCGCATCCGGGAGCTCGTCAGCGCCTTGGCCGAGGACGAGCGGCGCCTCCTGGCCGAGCGCGAGCGCGGCCAAGCGTTGGAGTCCGCCGCCGTCCGGGCCACGCTGTTGGTTGGCTTCGGCGTGAGTGTCGCCGTGCTGCTGTTGGCCTTCGTCTTGCTCTTGCGCGAAATCTCGCGCCGGGGCCAGGCGGAGCGCGCCCTCGCGCTGCGCGAGCAGCGGACGGCCATCACCCTCAAAAGCATCGCCGAGGGCGTCCTGGCCACGGACGCGGGCGGTGCCGTCGTCCAAATGAATCCCGCCGCCGAGCAACTCACCGGCTGGCCGCTGGCTGAGGCGGCCGGTCAGCCCTTCACCACCGTCGTCTCGCTGTTGGACGAAACGGGGCGGACGGCCGAGCCCCACCCGGTGTCCAGGGTGCTGGCCTCAGGGGGCACCGAGACGCTGGGCAACCACACCGTCCTGGTGTCCCGGCAGGGCACCGAAACCCCCGTTGCCTACACTGCCGCGCCCATCCTCGACGCCGTGGGCCGTCCGGAGGGAGCCGTCCTCACCTTCCGCGACGTGACGGCCAGTCAGGCGAGCGAGGCCCGCTTCCGCCGGCTGTTGGAGGCGGCCCCGGACGCCATTCTCATTACGGACGCGGCCGGCCGCATCACCATGGCCAACACCCAAGTCACCTCGCTCTTCGGCTACTGGCCGGACGAGCTCGTCGGCAGGCCCATCGAGGTGCTCATTCCCGAGCGCCTACACGCCCAGCACGCGCAGCACCGGGCCGCCTACCGCGCCGCGCCCACCGTCCGGGCGATGGGAGCCGGCTTGCCGCTGTTTGCCCGGCGCAAGGACGGCGCGGAGTTTCCGGTGGAAATCTCCCTCAGCCCGGTGGTGGCCGGGGACGGCAGCTCCGTCATCGCCGCCGTCCGCGACGTCTCGCGGCGCCACGCGCTGGAGCGCTTTCGGGAGGAGTACCTGGAATTCATCTCCCACGACCTCAAAAAACCCTCTTTCCGTCATTTCCCTGCAGGCGCGCGTCCTCGAGCGCCAGCTGGGCCGGCGGCCTCTTTTGGAGGAGAAACACGGGGCGGCCGTCATTGCCGAGAGCGCGGCCTTCATCGACCGGCTGCTCCATGAGCTCCTGGAAATGGCCGCCGCCGAGTCCGACACGCTCGAGCTCGCGGTGGAGCCAGTGCCCATGGCGGGCTTCCTCGAGGCGATTGTCGAGCGGACCATCTCCACCGTCGACCGCCCGCGGGTGCGCCTGGAGGTGGCCCAGGCCGTCACCGCACTCATTGAGCCGCGGCGCCTCGAGCGGGTGGTGGCGAATTTCCTCCAAAACGCCCTCAAGTACTCCCCACCGGGCTCGCCCATTGTCCTTCGCCTGACGGAGACGGCCGGGACGGCCATGGTGTCGGTGGCCGACCAAGGCCCGGGACTCTCCAACGAGGAGGCCTCCTTCGTCTTCGACAAGTACCGCCGCACCCGCGCCGCCCGGCGCGCCGAGGGCCTTGGGCTCGGGCTCTTCATCAGCCGGAAAATTGTCGAGGCCCATGGCGGCTCCATCGGCGTGGAGAGCACCCCGGGGCAGGGGGCCACCTTCTTCTTCCGCGTCCCGCTGGCGCACGGCGCCAGCGCCCTGCCGCCCGCCCCCGGCGCCCCGGTGGGCCGCTCCCAGCTTCGCGGGCTGCGCGTCCTTCTGGTGGACGACGAGGCGAACGCGCTCAGCGCCCTGCAACTGTTGCTCGGTGAGGAGGGACTCACTGTCACCGGCGCCACCAGCGGGGACCAGGCGCTGGCCTTGGCCCAACAGGAGCCCCCCGACGTGGCCGTCCTCGACGTCCACATCCCCGGCATCCGCGGGGTGGAGTTGGTGCGCCGGCTGCGCGAGCGACAGCCGGACCTGCCGGCCGTCATCATGAGCGGCTTCATGGCGCACCACCCGGAGATTGCCGAAGTCCGCGAGGCCACCGGGGCGGCCTACGTGGGAAAGCCGGTGGACCCGGACGAGCTGCTGCGCGTCCTCGAGCGCGTCCTGGTGCACTACCCGCACCGCGCGGCGTAACGGCCACCCCACTCGGGGGCCGGTGCGGGCGGAGGGCCGCGCTTTTCCCGCCGAGGCGCGACGTGGCCCCTCCTGCCCTGCGCGCGGTGCGCACGCCGCGGGGCGCTGGCACGCGGGACGCAACTGCGCCGGCCTGGCGCCCTTCCTGCGGGCCGTCCGCACCCGGGGACGCCAAGCAAAAGACACCAGAGTTTGAGGTTTTATGAGAATGCACCGCCACACGTTTGCCCTCCTCGGCGCCCTCTGGGCGCTGAGCGCCTGTCAAAAGTCCTCCCCCCTCGTCCCCCCGCCGCCCTCTCCGGCCCCCGAGGCGACGAGGGCCCGCCCCGAGGCGGCCGCCCTGGCCACCGCGCCCGACGCCGGCCCGTCCGCTACGCCACTGACGGCGGTGGCCAACAGCGTGGTGCTGGGCCTTCCCCACACGGACGGCGTGGACGTTGACCACCTGGCCCGGGCCCGCGCGCGGCGGGCGGAGGGCGACACCCTGGGCGCACTGGCAGAGGCCCGCCGGCAGCTGACGGACAGCCCGAAGGACGAGGACGCGCTCGAGATGGTGGGCCGCGCTGCCCAGTCCTTGGGCCAACTGGGCCTGGCGGCGGCTGCCTTCGAGCAACTGGGGCAAGTCCGCGACGACGACGCCGTGCCTCTCATTCAAGCGGCCCGCATGCACCTTCTGGCGCACGACGAGGTGGGCGCGGCGCGGCTCGCTGCCCAGGCCTTGGCCCGCGACGACGGCAACGTCGAGGCCTACCAGGTGCTGGGGCGAGCGGCGTTGGTGGAGGGCGACTTGCCCCACGCCATTGAGTGGCTCGAGCAAGCCCGCACCCTGGCGCCGGCCCACGGCTGGGTACTCAACAACCTGGGCTTCGCCTACCTGCGGGCAGCCGAGAATGGGAAGGCGCTGGAGACGCTGCAGCGGGCGGCGGAGCTCTTGCCCGAGGCGGCGGTGGTGCAAAACAACCTCGGGGTGGCCCTCGAGCGCGACGGGCGCACCGCCGAGGCCAATGCTGCCTTCGAGAAGTCCGCCACGCTTTCGCCCGGCTACACGCGGGCCAACGTCAACCGCGCGCGGCTGGCGCTGCTTCGCACCCCAGACGGCGGGGAGGCGCCAGCGCCCGAGGCCGACGCGGACGGGGGCGAGGAGTAAGCAAGCGGCCGGCACGGGGGCCCCAGCCACCACGGGCCCTCTGCTAGCCTTGGCCCGCCCCCACCCCCCGTCCCCCTCCACTTGCAAGACGAGAAGGACGCCTCGGGGTTGGCCCTTCCAAACCGGCACACCACTGCCCCCCCCCCAACCGGGTGCCCCCGGCCCTCCCCCCGGGAGCCTTTTTTCCCAAGTAGCGACAAGCGCCTTTAAAAAAGGACATGGCCTTCCCCACTCCCACCCGTCCGGGGCGCCGGCCCCCGCCCTTGCTTCCCCGGTGGCTCCTCGTCCCGCTGTTGGCCGCGGCGGCCCTGCTGCTGGTGTGCCTTGTGGGCGGCGCCGCCACCTACTTCTACTTCAGCCGCGGCCTGCCTTCGGTGGACGCGCTGCGCGACTACCGGCCGCCCCAAGTCACCAAGGTGTTGTGCGCCGACGGCAGCGTCTGCGCCGAGTACTTCCTCGAGCGGCGCACCCTGGTGGACGCGGCCGGGCTTCCCGCCCACGTGCGCAACGCCTTTCTCGCCGCCGAGGACGCGGACTTCTACCAGCACGAGGGGCTGGACTACCTGGGCATTCTGCGCGCCGGGCTGAAGGCGCTTCGGCCGGGCGGCCACCTCACCGGCGCTTCCACCATCACCCAGCAGGCCTGTCGAAACCTGCTGTTGACGCAAGAGCGCAAGGTGAGCCGCAAACTCCGGGAGTGGATTCTCAGCCGGCGCATGGAGCGCGCCCTCAGCAAGGACCAAATTCTCAACCTCTACCTCAACCAAATTAACTTCGGCCACAGCCGCTACGGCATTGAAGAGGCGGCCCTCTTCTATTTTGGAAAGCACGCCGCCCAACTGGACGTGGCCCAGGCCTCGGTGCTGGCCGGCACCGTCCAGCAGCCGGCCCGCATTAACCCCCTCACCTCCCTCACCAAGGCCAAGGCCCGTCAGGCCTACGTGCTGACGCAAATGGTGAAGCACGGCTTTCTGGCAGAGGCGGAGGCAGCCGCCGCCGCCGCCGAGCCCCTGGTGCTGGCGCCCCGGCCGCCGCCCGGCCGGGGGCTGTACTACGTGGAGGAAATCCGCCGGCTACTGGTGGCGCGCTACGGCGAGGCGCAGGTGCTGGGCGGCGGACTGCGGGTGGAGATTGCCATGGACCCCCGCCTGCAGGCCCTGGCCGACGAGGCGCTGCGCGACGGGCTGGAGACGCTCGACCGGCGCATGGGCTACCGGGGGCCTCTCGGCACGCTCGAGCCTGCGCGCTTCTCCACCTTCCGCCGCCTCCTCGAGGAGCGGCTGGCCGAGGCCGGCCGGCGCGAGGCGGACAACTCGCTGGTGGCCGACGTGGGCCCGCTGGTGAGCGCCCAGGCGCGCTCCGAGGAGGCGGAGGCGGCCGAGGTGGACACCGAGGGCGAGGGCGAGACGCCGCCGGAGGAGGCGCTGGCGCAAACCGTCCCGCTGCTTCCAGTGCATGAGGGCCTCACCCTGGGAGGCTACGTGACGCGCGTGGACGACGCCGCGCGCACGGCCAGCCTGGACTTTGTTGGCCGCACCGGCGTTTTGTCCTTCTCCACGGTGGGCTGGGCCCGTCCGCGCGGCGTGGGCAAGTGGACGCAGGCCCCGGCCAAGCTGTCGGACGTGCTGGCCGTCGGCCAGGTGGTGCGGGTGCGGGTGCTGCAGGCCCCGGTGGCGCCCAAGCCCCTGGAGGTGACGCTCGACCAGGTGCCCGAGGTGCAAGGGGCGCTCACCGCCATGGACCCCGTCACCCGCCGGGTGCTGGCCCTCTCCGGCGGGTATGACTTTCGCCTCTCCCCCTTCAACCGTGCCACCCAGGCCCACCGCCAGCCCGGCTCCTCCTTCAAGCCCTTCCTCTATGCGGCCGCGCTGCAGAGCCAGCGCTTCACCGCGGTGAGCATCCTCAACGACGCCCCGGAGGCGGTGCGCGACCCCTACACCGGCAAGGTGTGGAAGCCGCAGAATTACGAGCGCACCGGCTTCGAGGGGCCGATGACGCTGCGCCAGGCCCTCACCCGCTCCAAAAACACCGTCTCCGTCCGTTTAATAGAGGCCCTCACCCCGCAGGTGGCCATCGACTTTGCCGCCAAGGTGGGCATCCACAGCCCCATGCCGGACAACCTCACGCTGGCGCTCGGCACCGGGGAAGTCACCCAGCTGGAGATTGCCAACGCCTACGCCACCTTCGCCGCGGGCGGCCGGTATGCCGACGCCCTCCTCCTGGTGCGCGTCACCGACGCCTCGGGCAGCGTGCTGGAGGAGCACCAGGCGGCCTTCCAGGACGCCACCTCCCCGGCGGTGGCCTACCTCATTACCTCCCTCATGCGCAGCGTGGTGGAGGAGGGGACGGCAGCGGCGGTGCGCGACCTCAACCGGCCGGCGGCCGGCAAGACGGGCACCACCAACGAGTACCGGGACGCCTGGTTTGACGGCTACACCCCCTCGCTGTTGGCCTCGGCCTACGTCGGCTTTGACGACCACTCCTCCTTGGGCCAGGGCGAGTCCGGGGCCAAGGCGGCACTGCCGGTGTGGCTGCACTTTATGAAGGCCGCCACGGACGGCCTCCCGGTGACGGACTTCGTCGTCCCCCAAGGGGTGGTGCTGGTGCGAGTCGACCCAAGCACCGGGCTGCTGGCCGGGCCGAGTTTGCCCGGGCGCCAGGAGGCCTTCCTGGAGGGCACCGCCCCGACGTCCGAAGCGCCGGCCGCCAACGAGGCCAGCCCGGACCGCTTCCTCATGGAGGACCCGGACAAGGCCCACCTGTGAGGGCGGCGCTGATGGCGCTGCTGTGGTTGCAAGGGCCAGCCCCGGGCGCGCTCGAGCAACTGGCCTCCGCCGTCGCCGCCCAGGTGCGCGACACCGGGGCCAGGGCGCCGTTGGCGGTGGCGGTGTCCGCACCCGGGCACCCGGCGCTGCAGGCGGCCTTTTTGACGCTGCTGCTGTCTCGGCTGGACGCCTTGGGGCTTTTGCCGAGGAAGGTACCGGCCACGCCCGAGGCCGAGGCCCTCGCCCGGGCGTCCGGGGCCCGAGGCCTTTTGCGGCTGCGCCTCACCCTGGACGGCAGTGTGGCCGCCGCCGGGGACGTCCTCCCCACCTGGGAGAATTTTTTCTCCGGCCGGGGCCGGGCCCCCCAAGGCCCGGCGGCGGTGGTGTTTTCCCAGGTGGCCCCGGACGCCGCGGTGCGCGCGCTGGCCCGCGCCCCGGACGCCCCGGCGCTGGTGTTGCAAGCGGCGCCGGTGGCCCGCTGGGCGGTGCGCACCGCCGCCCTGGCCGCAGGAGACATGGACGGAGACGGGCGGGACGAGGTGGCCGTCCTCACCGAGGAGGCGGTGGAGGTGCTGCGCCCGGACGGCCAGCTGTTGGCCCGCCGTCGCCTGGAGGGCCTGCCTCCGGCCCAGCCCCAGGCCCGCGAGCCCTTCGGGACGCTGTGCATTTGCCGGGGGCTTTTGTACGCCTACTCCGCCGCCCATGCCGGCGGCGAGGTGCTGGCCCTGCAAGGCACAGCCTTGGTGTTGCGCGCCCCGTTGGCGCGGCCGGTGGTGGGCTGCGGACAGCCCCCCTTGGAAGCCACGCTGTTGCCTGGCGTGGCGCGGCTGGCGCCGGCCGGCCCGGGCTGGCCAGTACTGCCAGCCGGCCCGGCAGCATGGGGCCTGTTTGTGAGGGCCACCGGCCGCGGCCCGGTGTGGCTGGTGCTGCGGGAGGACGGGACGGCGCTGGCCCAAGGCAGCGCGGGGCTTTTACAGCCCTTCCAAGGCGTGGGCGCCGGGGCGGCCCTGTGGGACGCCGCCGGGGACGGCACGCTGCGGCTGGCGGCCAGCTCCGCCGCCCTGTGGCCCGAGGTGGACACGCTGCGGTTACTGCCCTTGTCCGGCGGGGCCGCCGAGGGCCTCCTCGAGGTGCCGGGGCGCATTCTCCAACTCACCGCGGCCCTGGACGGGGACGGCACCGAGGCGCTGGTGCTGGGGGTGTGGCGCTCCGAGGGCGGCGCAGAGTTGCGCCTGGTACGGGGCGCCCGGTGAGGCCTTTGCGCCCCTGGGCCCTCGGCGTGCTGCTGGCCGCCGTGCCGGTGCTGGGCGCCGTCCGCGCGCACCTGGGCGGCACCCTCGGGGTGGGACTCGTCGGCCTGGCGGTGCCGGCCGCGGACAGCCAGGAGGGGGGGCCGGAGGCGGCCAGCGCGCGGGCGCTGCTGGCCCTGCCGCTGTGCCGGCTTTTGCCAAGCGTGGTGCCGGTGCTGGCCACCTTCCGGCGCGTTGGCACGGGCGCCGCCGAGGAGGTGCAGCTGCGGCCCATGGACGCCGCGCGCTTCTCCGACGGAAGCCCCCTGCGCGCCGGCGACGTGGCCGAGGCGTGGCGAAGCCTTGGGCGCAGCGACAGTCCCTACCTGGCGCTGCTTGCCCCGGTGGCTGGCCTGGCCCCGGCGCTGGAGGCCAGCGCCAGGGCGGAGGAGGCGGCCCTGCACCTGCGGCTGGCCTTCCCCTGGCCGGACTTGGAGGCCTCCTTGTGCCACCCGGCCTTCACCCCCTTTCGCCCGCGCGGCCCCACGGGCCGCGCCGAGGGCGTTGGCCTGTACGCGCCCGGGCCCGAGGGGCGCCTGTTGGCCGCGCCGGGCGGCCCGCCCTTCCCTGCGGCGGTGGCCTTCTCCACCCTGGCCGGGCGGGCCGCCGCCCGGGCGTTGCAGCGGGGCCAGGTGCAGGCGGTGCTGGGCGAGGCCTCCGGCGCGCCCGCCGGCCCCCTCCTCTTCGCCACCTACCTCCTCTACGGCGAGGGGGCCCTCCCCGAGGGCGCCCGCGCCGCCCTGGAGGCGGTGGACAGAGAGGCCCTGGTGCGCACCTTCGTCCCGGGGCCGGCGGTGGCCCTCCAGACGCTGCTGCCTCCGCCGCTACAACAGGCTGCGCCGGCCGCGCCAGCGAGGGCCCTGCCACCGTCGGCCCGCGGGGCCGCCCACCCTGCCTTCACCCTCGGCTACGAGGCGGGCGCACCGGAGCAACAAGCCGTCGCCGAGAGGCTGCAGGTGCTGTTGCATGACGCGGGCTACCCGGTGCGCCTGTGGGCGGACAGCCCAGCGCGGCTTCGGGCGGCGCGCCGCAGCGGCACGCTGCCGGCAGCCCTCGTCTCGGTGCTGCTGCCCCCGTTGCCGGCGCCGGCGCTGGCCGTGGTGCTGGGGCTAGTGGGAGACGAGGCGCTGCTACAGCGGGAGTTGCCGGCCCTGGGGGCACTCAGCGAGGCCGAGGCCCGCGCCGCGCAGGCCAGCGCACGGGCGGCGGCCCTACAGCCCGAGTTGCCGCTGTTTCCCCTGTACACGAGGGGGCTGCGCGCCGGCCTCTCCGAGGCCCTCCTCGAGGCGCGCCGGGACGGCTTCGGGCTTCTCGTCCTGGACGAGGCCTGGCTGGCCCGCTGAAAAACGAGAGAAAGGCCTTTTTGGGAGGGGGCCTCCCCTCCCCAAACCACCCCATGCGCCTCTCCACGCGACTTGCCCTCAGCTTCGCCGCCCTGGCGGTGCTGCCTCTCCTCCTCTCGGCGCCCTTCGTCGCCCGGCGCCTGCGCGCCAGCTTTGACAGGGAGTTGCAGCGGCGGGGGGAGGCCGCCGCGGGCCTGGTGGCCGCCTCGGTGCAAAGGCTAGAGGCCCGGGTGGCCGAGGCGGTGGCTGCCGCGGCCAGAGACAGAGGCGCCGAGGAGTTGGCCCTTGCGCTGCTTGGAAATGGGCCCTTGCCAGCGCCGGACGCGGCGGCCGCGCTGGCCGAGGGGCGCGGCCTCTCGGTGCTGGGCCTCGTGGACGCCGAGGGCCGGGTGCGCAGCAGCGCCCACTTTCCAGCCCGGGCCGGGGACGTGGACGCGGGGCTACTGGCCGCGCTGCAGGCGCCGCCCGGCACGGTGGTGCTGGCCCTGGTGCAGGTGCGGGCCCCCGAGGGGCCCCGCCCCTGGCCGGCCCTGTTGTCGGCCCGGGCGGTGGAGGGCGCCCCGGGCGCCTTCCTCGTCGGCGGCGTGCTGCTGGACGGCGCGCTGGCGGCGGAGTTGGCCGCCCAGAGTGGCGCCGAGGTGGAGTTGCGCATGGGGCCAGAGGTGTTGGGCAGCGCCGGCCAGGCCCGGGGGCGACGGCTGTGGCGCGAGGTGCCGTTGGGGGCGGCGGCCTCGGCCTTCGTGGCGGTGGGCGACGCCGCCTCGGTGGAGGCCGAGTCCGCCCTGTGGGAGGCGCTGGCGGCAGTGGTGGGCGGCGGGCTGTTGTTGGCCCTCGTTTTGGGCGTGCTGTTGGCAAGGCGCACCACCCGGCCGCTGGAGGCCCTCACCCAAGGGGCCCGCGCCGTGGCCCAGGGGCAGCTGGACACCCGCGTCCGGGTGCGCGCCCAGGGCGAGGTGGGCGTCCTGGTGGAGGCCTTCAACCACATGACGGCCGAGCTGTCGCGCACCACCGCCGCGTTGGTGCGGGCCGAGCGGGTGGCCGCCTGGGAGGAGGTGGCCAAAAGCCTCGCCCATGAGTTGAAAAACCCCCTCACCCCCTTGCAAATGTCCCTGGAGACGCTGTCCGCGGCGCAGGCAGAGGGCAGCCCCCGCTTCGCGCAGCTTTTCCGCGAAAGCGCCCCGGCCATGCGCGAGGAGGTGGAGCGCCTCAAGCGCACCGTGGACGCCTTCGCCCGTTTCGCCCGGCTGCCCGCGGCCCGCCCGGTGCTTCTGGACTTGGGCCAGTGGGCCGAGCAAGCGCTGGCCCTCTACGCCTGGGCCGCCGGCGGCTTACAGGCCTCGTTGGCCAGGGGCCACACCGTGCTGGGGGACAGAGACCAGCTGTCGGCGGTGCTGCACAACCTCCTCAAAAACGCCGAGGAGGCCCTCGTCGGCCGCCCGCCGTGGGTGGCGGTGCGCGTGCTGGCCGACGGCGCCTTTGCCGTCCTCGAGGTGGAGGACGCCGGCCCCGGCGTCAAGGAGGAGGCCAGAGAGCGCATTTTCGAGCCCGCCTTCAGCCACAAGCCGGGCGGCAGTGGCCTCGGCCTGGCCATTGCGAGGCGCATTGCCAGCGAGCACGGCGGCACGCTGCAGGTGCACACCGGCAGCCGAGGCGGGGCACTCTTCCGGCTGCGGCTACCGTTGGCCACGGCCTCTGGAGAGGCGCCCGGGGCGGCTACTCCTTCACCGGCGTGGCCTTGAGGGCCGCCTTCCCGTCCTTCACGTACACCGCAAAGCGCACCGTGCGGCAGGCGTACTTGGCCATTAGCTGGTCGCGGTTTTTCCGCAGCTTCTGGGCAAACCGCTCGAAGGTGAGGCCGTCGGCGGACTCGTGACACTTCTCGCGCTGGGCGACGAAGTCCCGGTACACCTCGTGGAAGTGCTCCTCGTCCGCCGCCGGCACCGGCCGCGCGCGGGGGACGGGCGTCGTCACCGGCCGGGCCGCCTCCTGCAGCAACTCCGGAGGAATGTCCGCCACGCGGGTGGTGTCCGGAATGGCGTTGGCCCGCGGCCCCACCGCGGCGAAGCCGGCCGGCGGCGCGTTGAAGTCCGGGAGCTCCGGAATGGGGTAGGCCGTCGTCGGCTGATGGTCATAGTCAAGCGGTGGCGGCGGGGGCGCCGTCCGCGGGGCGGGGGTGAAGCGGCCGCCGATGGGCGCCGAGGGCGTCCGGTGCATGCCGCCGCCTCCTCCCGGCGGCGGCGTCCTCGGCGGCGGCGGGGGCGGCATGGCGTCCAACAGGGCGGAGAGGTCCTCCGGCGGCGGAGGCGGAAGGCGGCCCAACGGCGGCGCCGCGGGCTCCTCGTCCAACACCGCGGCGCTGAGGGCGGCCGGGGCGGCGTCGAAGACACTGGGCGCGGCGGACAGCGGGGGCAGCGGCGGCGCTGCGGGAGGAGGTGGCGGAGGCGAGGGCGCAGCCGCCGGCGGGGGCTCGGGCTCCGGCTCGGCCAGACGCGCGGCCACTGGGCGTGGCACCGGGGTGAGGCGGCGGGGCGGAGGCAGCGTGTCCTCGTCGGGGCGGCTGCGGGCTGAGGCCTGCGTCCGGCGGCCCCACAGCGTGGCGGCGGCCAGCGCCACCGCCAACACGGCAATGCAGCTGAGGGCGAAGCGCTGCGAGTCAGCCAGGGCGGACATGACGGGCTCAAGCGTCGCCACCGCCAGCACCTCCACCGGCTGGCCGGGGAGGCTGCGGCGGACGGCGAGGCGCAAGGGCGCCTCACCGCCGGACGTCCAGAGGGGCAGCTTCAGTGGCCCCAGCGAGGAGGCGCCACCGCGCACCGCCACCGCGCTCTTGCCCACCGGCGTCTCGCGCAGCGCCGCCTGCAGCACGCCTCTGTCCGGACCTCCGGAGGCCACCAGCTTTCCGCCGGAGACAAACCCCACCGCGGCCAAGCCGAGCTCGAGCGCCACTTGGTC
>JBKQJL010000058.1:0-9703 GCA_052147975.1 Myxococcaceae bacterium | reverse complement strand
GGGCGCGGCCGAAGCCGGCCAGGCCGCCGCGCTCGAAGAGCACCTGCGCCACCTTGCCCACCACCTTGGGGCTGGCCCGTCCAAGGGCCCCGACGCCGTTGGCCGTCATGAGCACCTCGAGCATCTCCTCGCGCGAGCGCGCGAATTCCAGCCGCACCTCGTACGCGGTGGCGATGTCGACCAGGAGCTGAATCTCCAACACGGCCATCGCCACCAAGTCCGCGGGGATGCCCATCACCCCGAAGGCGCCAGAAATGCCACCCACCAGCGCGGCCACCTGCTTCTTCTGCTCGATGAGATGCTGGGACAGCTCGCGGGGTGCCGCCGAAGGGTAGCGTGCCTTGAGCTCACCGACGCGTCGCTTGGCGCGTCGCGACTCGTTCAACACCACCGTCGACAGACGCTGGTTGGCGAGCCGCTTCAAGCTGGCGGGCCCGAGGCCGGCCAACGTTTTTTTGAGGTCCTGGAGCTGCATGGGGCGCTGGACGCAGTATACGGAAGCAGCCAGCAGGGTATTGCCTGTCCCTCCCGGGGGAGGCCCGGGCGCCCCCGTTGCGTCCAGCCGGTGCCCGAGGGGATGGTGCGGCCGTGGAACTTCCGCCCGCGCCGGAATGCATTCCTGATGCCGCCGGGCGGCCCTGCCTCGGCACCTACCAGGGCGAGCTCGGGGAGGTGCGCCTCGGTGCCCTCCGTCCTCCGCACGGCATTTCCTCTTGGCGGCTGCCGTTGCGGCGCAAGGCCTGGGTGTACGCCCTGGTGACGACGCCCGACGTCATCCTCGCCACGGCGGCAGTCGACTTGGGCTACGCCAGCAACGCCTTCCTCACCGTGGTGGACTTGCGCGAAAAGCGCGCCCTCGTGGACTTCGGCGCGGTGGGCCTGCCCGCGCCCTTCGCCCAGGTGAACGAGCGTCCGGCGCGTGGCCTGCGGGCGCACTTCCGCAGCCCCGGGGCGCGCCTCGCCTTCCGGCGCGAGCAGACGTCCAGCAGCGTGCACCTCGACGTCGCGCTGTCCGCATTCCGCACCGGGGGGGCCGGGCCGGTCCGCCTCCAGCTGGAGCTTTCCCTGGACGGCGCACCGCCTCCGGTGGCGGTGGTGGCCGCCGTCCCAGGCGGCGGCCTCAACGTCACCGAGAAGTCCGGGGGCCTGCGCCCCCAAGGGACGCTCGACGTCGGGCGACGTTCAATTCCTCTGGAAGGCGGCGTGGCGGGCCTGGACGTCACCATGGGCCTTCTGGCGCGCGTCACCGCCTGGCGTTGGGCCATGGGCGTGGGCCGCCTCGAGGACGGGCGCCTCCTCAGCGTCAACCTGGTGGAAGGCTTCAATGACGGGCCCGGCGAAAACGAGAATGCGGTGTGGCTGGGGGCTGCGCTGCACCCGTTGGGACGTGCGCGTTTTGGCTTTGGACGCGATGACCCGCTGGCGCTCTGGCACCTCGAGTCGGAGACGGGCGACTTCTCCTTGCGCTTCCGGCCGTTGCACTTGCACCGAGAGGAACGCAACTTGGGGCTGGTGCGCAGCCGCTTCTGGCAGCTTCAAGGCTTCTTTGTCGGCACCCTGCGCGCCGGCGGCGAGGTGGTGCAGGTGACGGACTTGCCCGGTGTCACCGAGGACCAAGAGGTGCGCTGGTAGCGGCGAGGCCCGCTGTTGTTTGCGGGGCTTCTTCAACCGCCTGCTTCGAGGTGGAGGGCCTTGGCCACAAACGCCAGGAGGGCTGGGGTTTCCTGCGCCCAGAAGGCCCAGCTGTGCCCGCCGGGCCGCTCCAGGGCGGTGTGCGGCACGCCGGCGGCGCTCAGGGCGGCGGCGAGCGCGCGCTGTGCCTCGGTCACCTCGGCGTCGTCCTCGGTTCCGGTGGCCAGCCAGATGCGGGGAAGGGCCTCCGGTCCGACGCGGGCCAGGGCGCGGGCCAGCGTGCCTGTCGGTTCGACCCAGGCCCGGGTTCCGCTTCCCACTGGACCCAGCGCGGGGAGGAAGGGCGAGCCGGCGAAGCGGCCGATGTTCCACCATGTCATTCCAAAGGCCCCGGACAGGGCGGCCAGCGCCGCGTAGCGCTCGGGGTACGTGAGGCCGAGGTGGAAGGCGCCCAGGCCCCCCATGCTGAGGCCGGCCACTGCCCGCCGCTCGCGCTGCGACAAAAGCCCAAGGCGCGACTCCACCGCCTCCGGGACGTCGAAGGCCGCGTAGCGCTCATAGTGCTGGCCGTCGTGGCCGTGCAGCCACAGCGAGAAGCCGCCCTCCGGAAGGGCGACGGCCAGCGGCCAGGCGGACACCATTGCTGCGAGGTCCATCCGCTCGGCCCATTCGGCGTGGTGTGAGTAGCCCCCGTGAAGCAGGTACAGCACCGCCTGCGGCGCGCGAGTGGCCGGGCGAAGCAGCGTGCAAGGCAGCGTGCGGTGGAGGGCGGGACTGGCCACCTCCATCGTCTCGACGGTGTGCCTCACACCGGTCGGCACACCTGGCGGAGAATGTCCAAGGACTCGAGCGCCTTGCCGGCGCCCACCACCACCGCGGAGAGCGGGTCCTCGGCGAGGAAGACGGGCAGGCCGGTCTCCTCGCGCAACAGCGTGTCCAGGTTTTTCAGCAGGGCGCCGCCGCCGGCAAGGACAATCCCGCGGTCGGCGATGTCACCGGCCAGCTCGGGGGGAGTGCGCTCCAGCGTCATCTTCACCGCGTCCACAATTCCATTCACCGGTTCGCTCAGGGCCTCGCGCACCTCGTCCGAGCTGACAGTGAGGGTGCGGGGGACGCCGGCGACGAGGTCCCGGCCCTTTATCTCCATCGTCATGACTTCATCGGTGGGGTAGGCGGTGCCGATGCCCATTTTGATGAGCTCCGCCGTTCGCTCGCCGATGAGCAGGTTGTACTTCCGCTTGACGTACTGAATGATGGCCTCGTCCAGCTTGTCGCCACCGATGCGCACGCTCTTTGCGTGGACGATGCCGGAGAGCGAGATGACGGCGACGTCGGAGGTCCCGCCGCCGATGTCGACAATCATATTGCCGGAGGGCTCGGTCACCGGCAGGCCGGCGCCGAGGGCGGCGGCCATCGGCTGCTCGATGAGGTAGACCTCCCGCGCGCCAGCGTTTTCCGCCGCTTCCCGCACGGCACGGCGCTCCACTTCGGTGATGCCGGAGGGGATGCCGATGATGATGCGAGGCCGGACGCCCAGCTTCCGGTTGTGCGCCCGCTCGATGAAGTAACGCAACATCGCCGCGGTAATCTCGAAGTCGGCGATGACGCCGTCCTTCATCGGACGGATGGCCACGATGTTGCCCGGGGTCCGGCCGAGCATCTCCTTGGCTTCCTTGCCCACCGCAAGCACGCGTTTGGCGCCGCGCGCGTCCTGTTGCACCGCCACCACCGAGGGCTCGTTGGAGACGATGCCTTGGCCGCGGATGTAGATGAGCGTGTTCGCCGTCCCGAGGTCGATGGCCAAATCGCGTGAGAAGAGGTTGTGCAGCCAGTCGAGCATCGTGAGGAACGTTCCTGGAGAAGGGGGGGCGGCGGCGCGTCGGAGTGGTTTACGCACCCCAACCGCAGCCAAGGCGCGCAGCGTCATCCGACGCTAGCACCTCGGGATTCCGCGGACCTAGCGCGGCGTATGGCTGCCTGCCCGGCTGCTGAGGGAAGGGCTCGAGGCCCCGACGGACGCCTGGGCGTCGGCAGAAAGCTGGGAGGGCTGAGCTGGGAGGGCTCGAGGCTTCGGAGCCCGCTTCAGCGCGTACTTGAAAATGGCGTAGAGCGCGCGCAGTCCGTCCTTCCAGCCAATTTTCTTTCCTTCCTCGTAGGTGCGCCCGTGGTAGCTGATGGGCACCTCGTACACCCGGTACCGGCCGCGGGCCACCTTGGCCGTAATTTCGGGCTCGAAGCCGAACCGGTCCTCCTCCACCGTGATGGCCTGCAGGACGTCGCGGCGGAAGGCCTTGTAGCAGGTCTCCATGTCGGTGAGGTTGAGCCCGCTGGTCATATTGGACAGGGTGGTGAGCACCCCATTCATCACCGCATGCCAGTAGAAAAGCACTCGCCGCGGCGTGCCGGTGAAGCGGCTGCCATAGACGACATCGGCGTCGCCATCGACGATGGGCTGAATGACGCGTGGAATTTCCCTCGGGTCGTACTCCAGGTCCGCGTCCTGGACGATGATGATGTCGCCCGAGGCTTCCTGAAACCCGCGGCGCAGCGCCGCGCCCTTGCCCTGGTTGGCGGCCTGAAACAGCACGCGCACCGCCGTGGCGTTCGCCGGCCGGGTGTTGCCGAGCGCGTCGAGGCCCTCGGCGGCCAGCCGTTGCAACAGCTCGCGTGAGCCGTCGGTGGAGCAGTCGTCGACGAGCAGCACCTCCTTGGGCATGTCCACCGCCACCACCCGGCGGATGAGCTCGGCCAGGGTGCCCTTCTCGTTGTAGACGGGGATGACCAGCGAGACGAGCGGCGCAGGGGGCACAGAGGGCTCTCCGAAGGGGCCAAACTTGGCCAGCGCGGCTCAAGAAACCATGGAAACCCTCCCCCCGCCTCCCCCCTTGGTGCTGCAGGCCTTTCCCTACCCGGCGCGACGCCTCGCCTTGCCCGAAGGAGAAATGGCCTACGTGGAGACCGGCGCCGGCCGCCCGGTGGTGTTGCTCCATGGAAACCCCACCTGGGGCTTTCTCTGGCGCCGAGTGATGGGGGCCCTGGCCGGTGCCCCCCTTCGGCTGCTCGCACCCGACCTCTTGGGCTTTGGCCGGAGCAGCAAGCCGGCGTCCTGGCGCTGGCACACCATTGAGCGCCACGGCCGCGCCCTGCTGGCATGGATGGTCGCGCTCGACCTCCGAGACGTCGTGTTGGTGGTGCAGGACTGGGGCGGCCCGCTGGGCTGCTGGGCGGCAGCGCATGCCGGCTCCCGGGTAACCGCGCTGTGCCTGCTCAATACCGCTGTCGTGCTGCCGGCCCGGTTCCGGGGCACGGCCTTCCATCGCCTGGCGCGCCTTCCTCTGGTGAGTGACGTCCTCTTCCGCCTGCTTGGCTTTCCGTTGCGGCTTTTGGGCCGCGTGCAGGCAGACCCACGCAGCATCTCAGCCGAGGTGGCAGCGGCCTACCGCTGGCCCCTGCGCCACTGGCGCGACCGGGCTGGCCCGCTGGCCCTGGCCCGAATGGTGCCCAATGGGCCCCAGCACCCCAGCGTCCCCGCCTTGCGCGAGGTTGAGACGTGGGTGCGGGGCTTCTCGGGGCCGGTGGAGCTGGTGTGGGGCTCTCAGGACCCCATTCTCGGCCGGGCGCTGAAGCGCCACCGCGCGGCGCTAAGCGCTGCCCGCGTCAGCGAGGTGGACGCGGGGCATTTCCTGCAGGAAGAAGCGCCTGAGCCGATTGCGCGCGCAGTGCGGCGGCTGGCTGGACTGAAGGACGTCTAAAAGGGCCTAGGCCGGGAAGGAGAGTCTGTGGACATTGCCATGCTCGAGTCGCGTGTCTCCGCTGCTTTTGGCGACCGCACCCTGCTGCAGGACGCCGGGACGCGCAGCGCGGTGCTCCTGACGCTCGCTGCGCTGGACCGCGGCGACCTCCGCGTCGCCGAAAAGCGCGAGGGGAAGTGGGTGACACACGCCTGGGTGAAGCAGGCCATTTTGTTGTACTTCGTCATTGCCGAAACGCGGACCATGCACGTGGGCCCGTTTGAATTCCACGACAAGGTTCCGTTGAAGAGGGACCTCGCCGCGGCTGGGGTGCGGCTGGTCCCGCCCGGCGTCATCCGCTACGGGGCGCACGTCGAGCCGGGCGCGGTGGTGATGCCGGGCTACGTCAACATCGGCGCCCGGGTGGGAAGCGGCACCATGGTGGACACTTGGGCCACGGTGGGCTCGTGCGCCCAGGTGGGCCGCAACGTCCACCTCTCCGGGGGCGTGGGGCTGGGCGGCGTGCTCGAGCCGGCGTCGGCCACGCCCGTCATCGTCGAGGACGGCGTCTTCATCGGCAGCCGCTCGGTGGTGGTGGAGGGGGTGTTGGTGGAGGAGGAGGCAGTCCTCGGCGCCAACGTCGTCCTCACCGCCAGCACCCGCATCCTCGACGTCAGTGGGGCCGAGCCGCGCGAGTACCGGGGGCGAGTCCCGGCCCGAAGCGTCGTCATCCCCGGCACCGTCCCACGGGCCTTCCCCGCCGGCACCTACGGCGTGCCGTGCGCGCTCATCATCGGCCAACGCACCCCCAGCACGGACCGAAAAACCTCTCTGGAAAGCGCCCTTCGCGATTTCGCCGTCCCGGCTTGATAGGCTTCGGCCAGGGTGCAGGCCCCTCTAGCGTGAGCGACTCCCAACGTCCCGTCGACTTGCTGGTGGCCTCACTCATTGCCTCCACCCCGGGCGAGAATGGCGAGGCGAAGCCACAGCCGGTGGACGGCCCGGAGGACTTGGACCGGGTGGGGCGGGCGGTGGAGGCCATGGCCAAGACGACGGAGCCGCCCCAAGAAGTGCTCCGCACCGTGGCCGTCACCGGCCCGCACCGGCTGGACCGCTTCTGCGACGCCCTGGCGCGCTTCTTTGACTTGGGCGAAGCCGAGGCGCGCTCGCTGCTCGCCCGAGTCGACGTGGCCGAGGAGTGGATGGAGGGTCCAGACGCCGGCATTACCGTGTTGCCCGTGGCCGCCGGCCCACGGGCCGCGGCGGCGCTGGCCTCGTTGGTGCGCCTCCCGGCGGGGGTGACGCTCTCGGAGCACCCGCATGTGGGCCGAGAGCAGCTCTTCGTCCTCGAGGGCGGCTTCGCCGACTCGGTGGGGCACGTGGTGTGGCCTGGAGAGACGCTGGAGATGGCAGCTGGAACGGTGCACTCCATGTGGGGCTTGCCCGGCCCGGTGTGCGTCTGCGCGGCGCTGTTGTGGCTGGAGGAAGCCGATGGCGGCGGCGCTTGAGGAGGCGCTGGCCCGCGCCACGCTCGCGCTGTGCGCCATCCCCAGTCCCACCGGCGCCGAAGCGGCGTTGGCTGAGTACGTGGAGGCCTGGGCCGCGCCGCTGTGGACGGCCGCGGAGCGGGTGCGGGTGGGACACAGCTTCGTCCTCGGGCGTCGCCAGGACAGCCGTCCGACGGTGGCGCTGGTGGGCCACTTGGACACCGTGCCCCCCCATGTCGAGACGGGCCCGCCCCGCCGGGAGGGAGACCGGGTGGTGGGCACCGGCGCAAGTGACATGAAGGGCGGGGTGGCGGTGATGATGGCACTCGCCGAGTCGCTCCCCCGCGCCCAGCTCCCCGTCAACCTGTTGCTGGTCCTGTACGAGCGCGAAGAGGGGCCCTACGCGGAGAATGGGCTCGGCCCCCTCCTCGAGCGCGTTCCGGAGCTGGCCCAGGCCCGTTTCGCGGTGGCCCTCGAACCCACCGACGGCGAGGTGCAGGTGGGCTGCGTCGGCTCGTTGCATGCCACGCTGCGCTTTCGAGGGAAGGCGGCCCACGCGGCGCGGCCCTGGCAGGGGCTGAATGCGCTTCATTCGGCCGGCCCGCTGCTCACCGAGCTGCTGGCGCTGCAGCCCCGCGAGGTCGACTGCGGCGGTTTCAAATTCCAGGAAGTCATGACGGCCACCGTGGGTCAGGGCGGACGTGCTCGAAACGTGGTGCCGGACCTCTTCACCCTCAACGTCAACGTCCGCTTTGCCCCTGGGCGCACTGCGGCCGAGGCCGAGGCCGACTTGCAGCGCCTGGTAGCGGGGCGGGCGGAGTTGGAGGTGACCGACCGCTCCCCGTCGGCGCCGGTGTGCGCCTCCAACCCCTTCTTCCACCGTCTCGTCCGCGCCAGCGGGAGGCCCGCCACCGCCAAGCAGGCCTGGACGGACGTGGCCCGGCTCGCCCTGCATGGCGTGGAGGCCGTCAACTTTGGGCCGGGCGAGACGGCCCAGGCCCACCAGGCCAAGGAGAGTGCCTCGGTGTCGGCGCTGAGGGCCGCCTATGAGGCGCTGGCCGCGGTGCTGGTATAGGAGGACGAAGGCGCCGACATCCAGCCGGCCTGCCGGGCACGTAACCTCTTCCATGGCCGCCCACCCCAAAGAGGCGTTGGTGCAACACGCCCTGGCGCCGCAGCGGCCGCTCGCGCCGGAGGTGCGCGCGCACCTGGACAGCTGCCCCAGCTGCGCCCAGACGGCGAGGGACCTCTTCGGCGTGGCCTCGCAGCTGCTTCAGGGGGAGCGTCCGGTGCCGGCGCCCGACGGCGTGCTGGCGGCCCTGCGGGCCGAGATGACGGGGCCCGGGCGCCTGGCGCGTTTCACCGGGCAGGTGGCGGCGTTTCTCGACATTGACACCGACGCGGCGCGCTCGCTGCTCGCCAGCGTCGACGCCCAAGAAGGCTGGCTCAGCACCCCCGGCGTCTCGGTCCGTGCGGTGCCCACCGGGCCGCGCGCCGCGCAGGCGCTGGCCACCCTGTGCCGCATTGAGCCTGGCTCTGGACTGGACGACCACGGGCACGACGCCCCGGAGGAGACGCTGGTGTTGGAAGGCGGCTTTGCCGACAGCGCCGGTCGCGAGTTCTGGCCCGGCGAGTCCCTCACCATGCCCGCCGGGAGCCACCATGCCCTGTGGGCGCTTCCCGGGGTGCCTTGCTTGTGCCTGGTGCTCGCCCGGCTGGCCTGAGCCCTTCCCGAGCGAGCGACGGGGGGGCCATTTCCCCTGGGGCGAGGCCCCCCGAGAAATGGCTTTCGCTTCCCGGGGAGTCGCCTGTCAGAGTCAAGGGCCATTGCCGAGGAGGAAGCCGTCCCGTCGGACGGCGTGAAGGAGGGCCATGTCCGGCTTTGCCGAGTACGGGCGGTATGACGCGCTGGGGTTGGCCGAGCTGGTGCGCCGGCGCGAGGTGTCCTCGGCCGAGCTTCTGGAGGAGGCCATCGCGCGCATCGAGCGCGTCAACCCGTCCCTCAACGCGGTGGTGGAACGGACGTACGCGGAGGCGCGCAGCGCAACCAGTCGCCCGGTGGAAGGGCCGTTGGCTGGCGTCCCGTTTGCCACCAAAAACCTCATGGCCAGTGTACAGGGAGTGCGGCTGACGGGCGGCAGCCGCTTCTTCAAGGACTTCGTCCCCCCCCACGACAGCGAGCTCGTGCGCCGCTACCGCCGGGCGGGCCTCGTGTTGTGCGCGACCACCAACTCGCCCGAATTCGGGCTACTTCCCGTCACCGAGCCCGAGCTGCACGGGCCCACCCTCAACCCTTGGAATGTGGCCCACACCCCGGGTGGCTCCAGCGGCGGGTCGGCCGCCTTGGTGGCCGCGGGGGCGCTGCCCATGGCCCATGCCAACGACGGGGGTGGCTCCATTCGCATTCCGGCGTCCTGCTGTGGCCTCTTCGGACTGAAGCCCGGCCGCGGCCGCATGCCGGTGGGCCCGGACCGCCTGGAGGTGTGGTTTGGCTGCGCGGTGGACCACGTGCTGTCCCGCAGCGTGCGGGACAGCGCCGCGGCGCTGGACGCCACCTGCGGTCCCGAGCCGCTCGGCGTGCACAAGGCGGCGGCTCCGGCTCGGCCCTTTCTGGAGGAAGTCCGCGCCGCCCCCGGCCGGCTACGAATTGCCTTCAGCGCCCGTCCGCACATGCCCTCGCGCGTCCACCCGGACTGCGTCCAGGCCCTGGCGGAGGCAGTGACGCTGTGCCAGCAGCTTGGACACGAGGTGCAAGAGGCCCACCTGGAGCTCGACGCCCGGGCGCTGGCCAAGGCCTTCTTCACGGTGGTGGTGTCCGAGGCGGCCGCCGACCTCGCCTTGGGCGCGCAGCTC